>DAISWT010000140.1:1144-7027 GCA_036826235.1 Acidobacteriota bacterium
CGCGCGCCAGCGAGGTGAGCCGGTACGTCTCCGCCGGCAGGTCCGTGAAGTAGAACCAGGAGAACGCCAGGATGCCGCCCGGCGCCAGGTGATCCAGGAAGACCTTCCAGGCGTCCGCGGTGTAGATGGAGTTTTCGGTCAGGACGAAGGCCCCGGCCGCGGTCGCGGCCGAGGTGTCGATCAGGGAGGCCTGGATGATGTCGTAGCGCTCGCGCTGGCGGGCGATGTAGCTGCGCGCCTCGTCGTTCACGAAGAGCACCCTCGGGTCGCGCTCCAGGTGGCCGGTGAAGTCGCCGAACCGTTCGGTCACGGCCCGGATGATCTCCTCGTTGATCTCGACGCCGACGACCGACCTCTGGCCGAACACCAGCGCCGTCAGGATGTCGCGCCCTCCGCCGGCCCCGATCGCCAGCACCCGCGCGGCCGGACGCAGGTGATGGGCCAGGCTGGTCACGTCGTGCCTCAGGTACTCGACCTCGCCGGTGTCGCCGTGGAACTCGGTCATGACGGTCGAGGCGCCTCCGTCGATGTCGAGGATCAGCTGGCGCACCGGGCGCTCCACCCGGTAGACCGTGCTCATGCCCCAGCCCAGCGGCTTGCCGGTCGGCGCGGGGCGGACGCGGATGCGCGAGAAGGAGTTCCATCTCTCATACAGCGGCCGGTCCTCCACGTTGCCCTTGACCGACTTCAGGCGCAGGAGCGGCGCCTGCTGCCGCGCCATGAGCGCCTGGGTCACCGCCAGCCCGGCGAGGGCGGCGGCGGTCCAGGCCGCCGCCCCGACCAACCGCGGGCGCCCCGCCTCGAGCGCGAACAGGACGGCGCCCCCCGCGGCCGCGGCGGCGGCGGCGATGACGGCGCCCGGCCCGTCGGTGGTCTTGAGCAGATAGATCGCCGCCACGCAGGCGGCCGAGGCCCCGGCGAGATCGGCGGCGTACATCCTGCCGGTCCGTCGCGGAAAGCGCGTCAGCGCCAGGCAGACGCAGACGCCGCTGAAGACGAACGGCGCGGCGCTCAGGAGAAGGATCGCCGCGTCCGCCAGGAGCGCCGCCGCCGTCGGATCGGTCGAGAACGGGATGCGGATCTGGATCGGGAAGCCGACGGCGAGCGTGACGGCGAACAGCAGCGCCGACAGCGCCAGGTGGGAGCGCGTGCGCTCCTCGCGGAAGAGATCGCGGAAGACGTACACCGCGATCGCGCCGAGCGTCATCCCGAACAGGGCGATCGAGATGGCGAGGAACGCGAAGTGGTACCAGGTGACCACGCTGAAGATGCGCGTCAGGAGGACCTCGTCCAGGAGGGTGGCGAGAGTGACCAGGAAGAGGGCGGCGTAGGTCTTCACTCGGGCGGCGCGGCCGGCGCTACCACTCGATGTACTCGTACAGCCGGCTGGGCGGCACCTCGAGCTCCCAGCCGAACGCCTCGAGCGCGGCGCGCGCCGCCCGGCGCACGCGCGACCACTGCGCGCTGTCGCGCAGCGCGGCCCGCGTCCACAGGTGGGCGTTCTTCGGACCGCTCATCCGGTCGATGAGACCTTCGAGGACGTCCAGGGCTCCCCGCTCGACTTTCGAGAGCCGCACCACCGGGTCCGCGCCCGCCGAGCGCAGTCCGTGATCGAAGTTGAGCGCCAACTCGTCGGTCTCGAGGACGAAGCCGGGCAGGAGACCGGCCTGCGTCTCGGCCGGCAGGGCCAGAGCCTGCAGCGCGTGTCGCAGGCGCGCCAGTGTGCGGTCGGCCGCCTTCCGGCGCCGCGCGCTTTTCCGGCCGGCATCCATCCGCCTCTTATACGCCGGCGCGGGGGCGCCCGGCAAGGATATGATCGCGCCAGGAGGAACGTTCATGAGATTCGAGACACTGGCGATCCATGCCGGGGCGGACCGCGACCCGGTCACCGCTTCGGTCGCCCCGCCGATCCATCTGTCGACCACCTTCGAGCACGGGCCGGCGGGCGAGCTGCCGCACGGCTTCATTTACATCCGCAACGGCAACCCGACCGAGGCGCGGCTGGAGGCGGCCCTGGCCGCGCTCGAGGGGGGCGAGTCGGCGCTCGTCTTCGCGTCCGGTGTCGCCGCCGGCGCCGCGCTGCTGCAAGCGCTGCCGCCCGGGTCGCACGTCGTCTTTCCCGACGACGTCTATTACGTCTTCAAGGTCATGGCGGCCCAGTTCCTGCCGCGCTGGGGGATCGAGGCGTCCTTCGTCGACATGCGGCGCCCGGACGACCTGCGCGGCGCCCTGCGTCCTTCGACCCGGGCCATCTGGACCGAGACGCCCTCGAACCCGTTGATGCGCGTCGTCGATCTCGCCGCCGTCGCCGGGCTGGCGCACGAGGCGGGGGCCCTGATGATGACTGACAATACCTTCGCCACGCCGGTGCTGCAGAGACCGATCGACCTCGGCGCCGACGTCGTCCTGCACTCCACGACCAAGTACCTCGGCGGCCATTCCGACGTGCAGGGGGGCGCCCTGGTGTTCGCGAAGCGCCGCCCGCTGCACGAGGACGTGCAGCGCGTCCGCACCATCATCGGCGGGGTCTCGTCCCCGTTCAACTCGTGGCTGGTGCTGCGCGGGCTGCGCTCGCTCGCCTGCCGTGTCGAGCGGCACGCGGCGAACGCCCTGGCGCTGGCCACGGCCCTCCGCGAGCATCCGGCGGTCGAGGCGGTCCACTACCCGGGGCTGCCCTCGGACCCCGGGCACGAGATCGCGCGCCGCCAGATGAAGGCGTTCGGGGGGATGCTATCAATCCGCGTCCGGGGCGGCCGCGCTCGGGCCGTCCTGGCCGCCTCGCGCCTGCGGCTGCTGATCAACGCCACCAGCCTGGGCGGGACCGAGAGTCTCATCGAGCACCGCGCCTCGTCCGAAGGGCCCGGCACGACCACGCCGCAGAACCTGCTGCGGATTTCCGTCGGCCTCGAGCACCCGGACGACCTGATCGCCGACCTGCGGCAGGCGCTCGATTGAGGGGGCGGGCCGCTCCTACCGCGAGGACTCCGACGGCGCGCCCAGGTACTGGTCGATCCAGTCGATCCAGCGGCGGTACACGTCGCGCATGCGCACCGGGTCGTCCGGGAAGTGCCCGGCCACCGGGTAGGCGAAGAACTTCGTCACCACGCCGTTGTCGCGCAGCGCGTGGAACAGCTTGTACGACTGCACCGTCGGCACCCGCGCGTCGCGGGTGTCGGCCAGGATCAGCGTCGGCGTCTTGATCCCCGGCGCGTACGTCATCGGTGATTGCGCGCGGTAGGCCTCGCCGAACCTCCCTACCCAGGGCGACCCTCCGAATGAGTAGCGCTCCAGCACGTTGAAGTCGGCAAGGTCGTAACCGTCGATCTTGTCCGTGACCGGCGCTCCGGCCACGGCGGCCTTGAACTCGGGATAATGCCCGATGAGCCAGACGGTCATGTACCCCCCGTACGACCAGCCGCACACGGCCAGGCGCCCGGCGTCCACGAAGCCGCGCTTCTTCAGCGCCGCGATCCCGGCCATCACGTCCTTCCCGGGACCGTCGCCCGCGTCATTGAAGATGGCGTGCTGGAAGGCGTTCCCCAGGTTGTCGCTGCCGCGGTAGTTAGGCTGGAACACCACGTAGCCGCGCGCCGTCAGGAGCTGCGCCAGCGTGTTGAACGATTCACTCGACGCCGACTGCGGCCCGCCATGGATGTAGACGACGACCGGATACCGGCTCTTCGGATCGAAGCCGGGCGGCAGCGTCAGGACGCCGTCGGCGTGGAAGCCGTCGGCTGTGTCCCATTCGATCGTCTGCACCTGGCCCAGATCGAGCGCCGCGGTCTCGCCGTTGAGGTCGGTCAGGGCACGCGGCCGGGACTCGGGAGACTCCATGAAGTACAGCTCGCCCGGATGGTTCGAGACACTCCCCGCGAAGGCGATCGATCCACCCGGACCGAGGCTCGTGTCCACCCAGAACGGGTTCGACGGCACCGCCCGCCCGAGATCGAGTTTTTTCGGCGCCCCCTCCAGCGGCTGCAGCCAGAGCGCCACGCGCGTGCCGTCGTTGCCCCCGACCAGGAGCGACTTCCCGTCCGGCATCCAGATCGAGCGGGCCAGGTTGCGATCGATCGCCCGGGTCACCACCGAGTCCCGGCCGCCTTCCGCCGGCGCGACGTGGACTTCGTTGACGTTGTTCGGGTCGCCCTCGCGCGGGTACCAGAAGGCGATCCGCGCGCCGTCCGGCGAGAACGACGGGAACCCCTCCAGCGTCTTGCGGGAGGTGAGCTGACGTGCGGCGCCCGTGGCGACGTCCAGGACCATCACCATGGTCTGATCGCCGTCGCCGAAGTGCGGCAGCGCCTGGCGCACGAACGCGATCGAGCGACCGTCCGGCGACCACGACAGGGGTGACGACGGCGGGCCGGGTGGCTCGCTGCGCGGCAGACTCCACGTCCCCGAGGTCAGCCGGCGCGCCTCGCCTCCGTCGGCGGGCGCCAGCCAGACGTGCATCGGCGTCGGCGCCGACTCCGCCAGGTAGTCGTTGTCGCCGACCTCGAAGGCGTCGTCGTGCCGGAGGATCGACTCCTTGTTCTCCGGGTCGTCCGGCGTGACGAAGGCTATCTGCCGCCCGTCCGGCCCCCAGGCGAACTGGGCGACGCCGTTCGGCGCGCTCGTGATCCTCTGCGCATCGCCGCCGTTCATCGCCAGGACGAAGACCTGCGACAGTTCCTCCCGGCCCGACCGGTCGGCCCGCACCGCCTGGATCGCCTGCGCCCCTTTCGGCGCCGGCAGGGCGACGCGGGCCAGGAAGGCGATCCGGTCCCCCGAGGGCGACCAGCGGGGATAGCTCACCCCCTTGCGATCGCGGCTCAGCACCCTTCGGGCCCCGCTCGCCACGTCGACCAGGACCAGCTCGCGCTGGTAGAGGTCCTCGTCGTAGTCGGGCCGCGCCAGCACCAGGGCGATCGACCGGCCGTCCGGACTGATCTGCGGGTCCGAGACCCGGACGATCTTCGCCAGATCGGCCAGCTCGAAGCGCTTCGTCCCGGCCGCCGCCGCGCCGGCGCAGCCGCAGGCCAGCGCCGCCAGGACCGCCAGCGGAGCGCGCGCGTGCCGTCGGTGCACCATGGTGAGCCCTCCCCTTGTTCAGGCCAGAGGGCGACTATAGCGCCCGCCCGATTGGCCAGCAAGACGGACGGCCGTGAATGGGAACAGGCCCGGGCCGGCTTTGTTTCATTGACAGCATCCGACTCTCGCCGTATAGAACCTGAAGGTCCACCAACCCGGATCTGTGTCCAGTGCAAGGAGGAACCCATGCACGACAAAGCCGTGGCGGTCTTCATCGCTGGTCTGGCGATTCTCGGGCTCGCCCTCTCCGCGGCGGCGGCCGGCGCGCGGCCCCAGACCGGTCCGGTGCCCGTGACATTCGGGCGCGACGTCCAGCTGAGCATCGACGTGCCGTCGCAGGGGAAGACCGCAGACAGGATCGAGCCGACGGTCGCCGTGAATCCCACGGATCCACGGAACCTCGTGGTGGGGTACCACTTGAGGGATGTCAGGAGCCCGATTGACCATGGCTGCCACCTGGTCTATTCGATGGACGCCGGGGCGACCTGGAACGCCTCCGGGCCGGTGCCGCTGGCGACCAGTCGGGACGGCTGTGCGGACTCCTCGCTGGCGGCCGACGCCTCCGGAGACTTCTATTACGCGTTTCTCGACTTTAAGATCGACACAGCCTTCGGGCGCGGATTCATCGCCGACATCGATGTGCGTGTCGCCAAGTCGACCGATGGCGGAAGGACCTTCCCGACCTCGTCCATCGCCACAGCCGGGGATCTCAACGCTTTCGTCTACGTCGACAAGCCGTACATCGCGGTGGACGCGCGGCCCCGGAGCCCCTTCACGGGATCGATCTACGTCGCCTTTACGCTGATCGACTCG
>DAISWT010000141.1:0-6975 GCA_036826235.1 Acidobacteriota bacterium
CGCTTGTCGAACTCCGGCTTCAGACCGGCCATGTACCCCAGCTCGGTCGTGCACACCGGCGTGAAGTCCTTCGGATGCGAAAACAGAATGACCCATCCCTCCCCGATCCACTCGTGAAACCTGATGGGGCCCTGGGTCGACTGGGCCGTGAAATCGGGGGCCTCGTCCCCTATGCGCAAAGCCATGATGCACCTCCTGCCGGTTCCATTCGTTGAATGTCCTCGTTTGTGAAACGACTCCTCATGATACCCCGAGCCACGCCCTGATCGGAAGGGTGGTTGTCACCTGTTCGTCACGGATCGCTCACCTTTTGGACGGGGCCCGGCCGGTACAGTCCCGGCTGCCGGAATCGCGATCCGGCGTGCCGCCGAACGCTTGCGGGTCAAACGACAAAGCAGACGAGGACAACTCGATGAGACGGAGCTGCCAGATGCACCGCACCGCACGCACCGCCGCCGGGACGCCTGTGGTCCTGGCGTCGTTCCTGCTCGGCACGGCGGCGGCCTTCGCCGGGCCGGCATGGGATTACACGCAGGACATTCTCTACGTCGCCTACGTCCCCGGGGGCAACGAGATCATCGTCAACCTCGGGCCGCAGTCGCAATTCACCTCGGCCACCGGGCCTTTTCCGATCACCCGTTCCCGGCCCAGGACGTCGCGAACGTGCTCAACGCCGGGTCGCCGCTCCCCCCGAACACGGCATTCGCCACCCTCTTCGGCATCCGCAACCCGGCCGCGTTCGATTCGTATTTCGCCGGCCGGGGCCCGGTGGAGGCCTCGACCTTGGCGATCGGCAACGCCTTCGGAGCCTGCAGTCAGATCTACGGCTTCGGATCGAACGTCGCGCAGCTTGCCGGGCCGGTCGGCGCCAACCCCTTTGCCGGCACGTTCGCCGGCTCGTACCAGTTCTCCTACCAGAATACGCTGGACGGCACGCAGAAGGGATCCCTCGGGGGCAACGTGCCGTTCAACAGCGAAACGCCGATCGGTTCGACAGCCGTGACCATCCCCTTCTATTTCGGCACGCGCACCAACGCCGGGACGCTCGCGCAAGGGCTCGTCGGGGCGTCCATCCTCGGACCCGATGGGACGCTGTCCTTCGACATCCCGGCGAACGTCGACCGGGACGGCGACGGGATCCTCAACGCGCAGGACAACTGCCCGAACGTGGCCAATCCGACGCAGGCCGATGCCGACGGTGATCACCACGGCGACGCCTGCGACTGCAACCCCCTGAATGCGAGCGTATATGCCATTCCCACCGAAGTTCCGGCGGTGACCCTCGGGTCCGACCGGACCACCTTCACCTGGACGGTGCCGGCCGACGCGGGCGGGTCGGCGACCGCGTACGACCTGGTCCGCAGCTCGGTCAGGAACGATTTCGCCGGTGCCCCGGCGGTCTGCGCCGCCACCGGAGTCGTGGGTCTCAGCGCGACCGACGGGAGCCTGCCGTCGCTCTCTCAGGCCGGCTACTACCTGGTGCGCGCCCGCAACAGCTGTGGGGCGGGCAGCGCCGGGAAGACGTCCGGCGGCGTCGAGATCGCCGTGAGGGCCTGTCCCTGAGAGGGCGTGGGGAACGCCACGGGTGATGGGCGCGGCGGGGAGAGCGGGCTCCCCGCCGCGTCTTGTCATGGTGACGAGCCCGCGCCGGGGGGTCTGACCGCATGAGGTCTCTGCCGCTCGCCGCCCACCCGCGCCGCCGCCTCGCGCGCGCCGCTCTCCTGGCCATCGTCGGTCTCGCCGGCGCGGTCCCCTCGCTCGCGGGGACGACCGGCAACCTGACCGGCACGGTCGTGGACCAGACCGGTCCGGTGCCGGGCGTCACCGTGACCCTCAACGGCCCCGGCCTGCCGGCGGGCGCGCAGACGGTCACCGACGCACAGGGGAAGTTCCGTTTTCTCGCCGTTCCTCCCGGCGCCTACACGATCAGCGCGTCGCTCGGCGAGCGGCCGCCCGTGTCGCGCTCGGGCATCGTGGCCAGCGCGGGCGAGACGACCGCCATACCTCCCATTCTTCTGACCATCGAGAAGGTGCAGGTGACGGCGCAGACGGAGGAGCAGGAGCTGATCCAGCCGGGCAGCACCACCCTGGGGCAGAACCTGGGTGCCAAGACCCTGGAGACGCTGCCGACGGCACGCTCCTACGAGTCGGTCGTCGAGATGGTCAGCGGCTCGGCCGGCGACGACGGCACCGGGGGCCATTCGATCTACGGCGCCTCCGGGCTGGAGTCCACCTACATCATCGACGGCGTCAACACCACCGCGGTGATGACCGGGAAGGCCGGCAAGGAGCTGAACTTCGATTTCGTGGAGGAGATCCAGGTCAAGACCGGCGGGTACGAGCCGGAGTTCGGCCGCGCGCTCGGTGGCGTGGTCAACGTGGTGACCAAGAGTGGCACCAACCAGCTGCAGGGACTGTTCTCCACGGAGTGGTCGCTGCGCAACGACACCGGCAATCCGCTGCCCGCCGGCGACCTGACGATCAGCAAGGTCGGCGACACGGCGACCTTTCCGATGAGCCTCGGCGGTCCCATCGTCAGGGACCACGCCTGGTTCTTCCTGGCCTATGCACCGACTCGCGAGGACACGACGCATCCCCAGTTCAACGCGGCGATCGACGGCCGCAACGAGGCGACCCAGTTCAAGCGCTCCAACCTGTTCAGCGGCAAGATCACCTGGCAGGTGACGCCGGCGCAGCGTCTGACCCTGACGTCGTTCTCCGATCCGGCCGAGTGGCAGAGACAATCCGAGCGCTGGGGTCTCGGTGAGGACACCAAGTCGACCACCGGCGGCACCGACACGGCCCTGAAGTACACCGGAATCTTCGGCACCGGGTTCATCCTAGACGGGCAGATCGGGACGCACCGTGAGTCCAGGAGCGACGAGCCGCTGCCGTTCGAATTCACGGTCGGGCCGGACCGTCACTCGTCCACTCCGTCCGTGCGCAAGAACCCGGGTGGCACCAATGTCGGCTCGGCGCCGCCTCAGAACCCCGACGATCCGACCCAGGTGAACGCGTACGAATTGCGCTACCTCTCGGCCGGCCCCTACCCCTATTCGGGCGAGGACAAGGCCGACCGCGACTTCGCGCGGCTCACCCTCGAGCACCTGGTCGATGGGCACGAGATCAAGGTCGGCGCCGACCGCGAGCAGAACCACCTCGACCAGGTCGAGGACTACGGCTGGGGCACCGGCATGGCGCTGGAATGGACTGACCTGCGCGCCTCCGACGCGCAGGGTCATGCGATCGGCACGCCCACCTCGGTCCTCGGCATCCGGCGCTGCTGGGGGGACGGACAGGGGGGCTGTCTGCAGTGGAAGGACCAGATCCAGCCTACGTCCCAGACCGTCAGCTCGTCGGTGTACATCCAGGACCGCTGGACGATCAACCCCAGGGTGACACTCACCTACGGGGCGCGTCTGGAGGGGCAGGATCTGCGTGACGGAGGCGGCCGCACCGTCGCCAAGGTGAGCGACACTCTCTCGCCACGCTTCGGCGTCACCTACGATCCGCAGGGCGAAGGCCGGATGAAGATCCACGGGTCCTGGGGGCGTTTCAGCGACACGCTGCCCCTGGAGATCACCAGCCGCGTGTTCGACCCGCGCATCACCAGCATCCGCCTCTATCGGACCTCGGGCCAGGGGTACAATTCGTACGATCAGTTCGTCGGGACGCTGTTGAGCAGCGATCCGTCCCTGGGGCACCTCTGCGCCACGGATACGCCGGCCGACAACGCCGGGTGGCAGAGGATCGGCTTCGGCTGCTGGGATTTCGAGCGCAGTCCCGCCGACCCGGTGGCGCACGACCCGTTCGGCCGGGTCCTGACCCCGTTCCAGACGATCGATTTCGGGACGCGCTTTCCCTCCCCCGTCGACTCCCGGCTGCGCGCCGGCAGCCAGGACGAGGCGATCCTGGGTTTCGAGTGGGCCTTCACGCCGCACTGGGCGCTCGGGACGCGGCTGATTCGCCGCAGCCTGAACCAGGCGATCGAGGACCTGTCGCTCGACAACGGCCGCACCTACATCGTCGGCAACCCGGGCGGCTCGTATCACATCACGCCGGACCCGAACGATCACGCCTGGTTCAGCGGCGACGCCCGCTGCGTCCCGGGCGATCCCACCACCTACGACTTCTGCGGCACCGGCGAGCGTCTGGGGTGCGTGCCGGGGAGGGAGTGCACCATCGACAACGCCGGCCTGAGCGCGGCGGGGTTCTCACCCTTCCCCCGCCCGACGCGTGACTTCAAGGGCGCCGAGATCAGCGTCGACAAGACTTTCTCGAAAGGGTTCGACCTGAGCGCGTCGTACCTGTACTCGAAAACCGAGGGAAACTACCGCGGCCGCTACATCGAGGAGCGCGACCCGCATCCGACGGAAGCGTTCGACTTCCCGATCCTGACCTACAACGCCCAGGGATTCCTTCCTCAGGACCGCAGGCGCCAGCTGAAGATTCGCGGCATGTACCAGTTCCCGCGGGGCTTCCATGCGGGCGGGACGTACCGCTGGCTGTCGGGGACGCCCCTTTCGGCCACGACCGATCCCGACAACTTCAACAACCCGTTCGCCTACGGCAGCATCTACCTGCTGCCCCAGGGAGCCGCGGGGCGCACCCCCTCGCTGCAGCAGCTCGATCTGCATCTGTCTTACGACTGGAAGATATCCGAACGAGTGCGCAGCGTCCTGTTCCTCGACGTCTTCAACCTGCTCGACCGGCAGACTCCGACGCGCTTCAATCAGCAGTTCCTGCACGCCGGCTCGGCGGAAAACCTGAGCTGCACGTCGGTCCCCGGATTCTGCGCCTACAGCGACGCCACGACCTTTGGCGGTGAGCCGACCACGGAATTCCTCGATCAGCTCCCGGGCGCGGGCAACCACAACGGCAAGGCCGACGCGGCGGAATGGGACGCCTGGGCCCGCTCGATCGAAGGCCGCTTCCATTCGGTCGAGGCGCTGTCCCGCTACTTCAAGACCACGACCTTCCCGTATCGCAACCCGTATACGAACCAGGACGAGCAGGTCGCCGCCTTCCCGGGCTTCGGCAACTGCCCCGCCGGTCTGCCGGACGACCCGACGTCCTGCAAGGGGATCTACGATCTGTACGGATTGAGCCTCGAGCGGCAGGCGCCGCGCTCGCTGCGCTTCGGGATGAAGGTGTCGTTCTGATGCGGCGCCTCCTTCGGGCCGGCTCACTGACCGTGCTCCTCGCGGCGCTGCTCGGCGCCGGCGGCGGCGCGCCGGGCGCCGCGGAGACGGCCGGCGCCGACGACTCCTGGCTGAAGAGCGATGCGACCGTGACGGTGTTCTACGGGAGCTACCGCTACGATCGGTCGTACGGCGTGCCCGGCGGCGGTCCCTACGGCCTGCGCGTGGGCACCCGGATCACGCCGCTGCTGAATCTCGAGATCGCTTTCCAGCGGGTCCCCGGTGGCGAGCTGACCGACCGCAACAGCACCCTGTTCAGCGACCGGTCGATCGCCACCGCGACCGGTCCGCTCGAGGTGCGCAGCGAATCGCTGCAGGCGCGCCTCCTGATCGAGCCCCACGCGCACGGCCGGCGCTTCTCCCCCTATCTGGTGACCGGTTTCGGGCGTCTGCGCTTTTTTTCGGATCCGACCCTGCAACAGTCCCAGCGCGGCAGCGTGTCGCAGGGAACGCTGATCTTCGGCGCCGGCCTGAGGCAGTACCTGACGCGCTACGTCGCCCTGCGCTTCGAGTACACCGGCGAGTCGGCGTTCGAGCAGATCCAGATCAACCAGCAGGCGAGCGTCGGGATCTCCTTCGAGCTGAACCACCGCGCGCCCCCCGACAGCGACCGGGACGGCGTCATCGATTTCTCCGACCAGTGCGCCGGCACGCCGTCCGGAGCCCTGGTCGACGCCGCCGGCTGTCCGTACGATCTCGACGACGACGGGGTGCCCGAGGGCCTCGATCTCTGCCCCAGGACCCCTGGTGGATGGAAGGTGGACGCCGACGGGTGTCCCACGGACGAGGACGGCGACAAGGTCGTCGACGCCCTGGACGCCTGCCCCGGAACGATCCACGGAGCGACGGTCGACGCCCGCGGCTGCCCGTCGGACGAAGATGACGACGGCATCCCGGACGGTCTCGACCAATGCCCCGGCACGCAGAAAGGGGCGCAGATCGATGCGCTCGGCAGCGACACGCCCGGCTGCACGCACGACCTCGACGGCGACGGCGTGCCGGCCGGTCTCGACAAGTGCGCGCGCACGCCTGCCGGCGCCGTGGTCGACGCCTCGGGCTGCCCGATCGACTCCGATGGCGACGGCATCTACGACGGACTCGATCGCTGTCCCGACTCGGTCCCGGGTCGCCTGCGCGATCCGGACGGCTGCCCCAAGGTGCGGCTCGACCGCGACGGGGCGCAGATCCTGGAGAACGTCGTCTTCCTCAAGGGCACCGAGCTGTACCCGGGCGCCGATGCCTGGATCGGCCTGGCGGCCGAGGCCCTCGAATACTGGTCCGACCTGAAGGTGGAGATCGACGTGTACACCGACGCGGGCCCCGCCGCCGCGCAGAAGAGCCTCGCGAAGAAGCGCGCCGAGAGGATCAAGGCGATCCTCGTGTCGCGCGGGATCGCCGCGGACCGGATCGTGGCGGTCGGCATGGGCGCCGTCGACTTCGTCGCCGCGAACGAGCTGCCGGACGACAGGGCGAAGAACAACCGCGTGACCGTCCGCCGGATCGAGGGTGACCTCGGCGTCCACCCGCCGCGCGCGCCGGCCCCGGCCGGCGACGAGCCCGCGGCGCCCGGCTCAGGCGCTCAGACGCCGTAGCAGGCGGAGTCTCGGAGCGGCGGCCGGCTCTCGCTCGGCCTTCCGGACGCGGGCCGCGGCGAAGCGGACGTCGCGTTCGAACACCTTGCGGAACAGATTCGATTTCGCTTCGGCCGCGTGCATTTCCACGCCCGGGTCAACGCCCGACACCACCGCGAAACGCGCCCGCCGGCGGGTCAGCC
>DAISWT010000142.1:0-6939 GCA_036826235.1 Acidobacteriota bacterium
GCCCGTCGAGGTCGGGTTGGGCGGTCGCCGCGATCATGAAGATGCTTCCCGATTCGTCCGAGCCCGTCTGTGAGTTGCGCACCTGCGCCACCACCCCCGGAAGGACCTTGAGCCCGGTCGGCTCGGTCGGGATGTTGTACCCCGGCGAGCCGCGCTCGTCGCCTGTCGGCGATCCGCCGAAGATCATCTCGCCCTTCACGATCCGATGGAACAGGAGTCCGTCGTAGAAGTTCAGGTTGGCGAGATCGATGAAGTTCTTGGTGTGGAAGGGCGCGAGGTCCCGGTAGAACTCGATGACGATCCGGCCGAACTCGGTGTCGATCACCGCCTGGTAATCGCGCGCCGCGTCGTATTTCTTGATGATGCGCATCGCCAGGGTCTGCTCCGGGATGCCTCCGGCCGACCAGGTGACGCGGTAGGTGCCGATGCCGGCGATCTTCGGAAAGTAGGCGTCGAGGTTGACGATCTTTCCGAAGAAGGTGTTCGGCTCGAGGACTTTGGGCTGCCCGTCCTTTAAGAGGGCGGGGACCTTCGCCCGCTCGAGTTTCTTCCCCTCGCTGTCGAACACCTGGAAGCCGCCCTCGATGTCGAGCCCCGGGTTGGTCCAGGCGGCATTCCCCTCGTTCTTTAAGAGGATCGAGACCTGGGTCGGATCGCCGGTGTACGAGAAGCGGTTGCGCGCGTCGAGCTCGACGTAAAGCTTCGGGCCGTCCGCGCCCAGCGCGGGGGAGGGAAGGCTCGAGAGCGTCGCGGCGATCGCGAAAGCCAGGGGAACGAGAACGCGGGCGCCGGGCACAGCCGGGCCCGCGTGATTTTCAGGGAGGCAGGCAGTCATCTCTCGCACCTCTTCGACACCAGCCGGTACGCTCTCAGGGAGCTTTTGGAGGCGCCCGAGCATGGCCCCTCAAAAAGCGACGCGCGGCGACGGGGCCGCGCGGCCGTATTATGCTACGTCAGGAACCAGGGTCTGTCAAACCGGCAGACGGCGCGGACCGCGGACCATCCCCCCTCATCCCCGCATCAGCATTAGAAGCGTGAGAAGAGGGTACGACAGCGTCTGGCCGGCCGCCGGGCCGACCGAAACGGCGATCAGCGAGCCGAGACACGCGAGCAACGCGACGATTGCCCGGACGACCGGGCGTCGGCCTCGCCGGGGCCTGAAGCGGCGTACCATCGGTTCGTTCTCCCTGATCCGATGATGCATTCTGTCACGGTCGGCCGCCGGCAGGCAAGGCGCGCTCCGGTCCCCGGGCGGGTCAGCGGCGGCGCAATGGATGGACGAGCCGGAGCGTTGCTGAAATAGCATTCCGTGAAAAGGCTTGCGGGGCACTGTGTTTGGTCGTATATGAAGGCGAGCTCGGGAGGAGAAGGATGTTCTGCTCAGGATGCGGGGGGGCCACGTCCCCCGGCCGGTACTTCAGCGTTCCGGTCGACGCGTGCGACGGTTGCGGGGGGACCTGGCTCGAAGAGGGCCGTCTGAAGTGGATCATCGAGATCGGGCCGAAGTCGCTGCCCGCCGACCGCGTCAAGAGGCTCACCTCGTACAGCCGCCCCGTCTCGCCGTCGTACCGGCTGGGTGAGGACGAGACGCGCCGCATCGTCAAGTGCCCTTACTGCATCGGCATCATGCGACCCGTCAATTACTCGGCGAACTCCGGCGTGGCGATCTACAAATGCATCAATGATCACGGCGTCTGGGTGCCGAAAGACGGGATCGACCGGCTGGTCCTGTTCATCGACACCTGGGACCGGCTCCTGCGCGAGCACGGGCCCTACTACACCCACCTGGCCCAGATCGAGCGCAAGCGCTTCCTGCGAAAACTGACGGTCTGAAGGCGGGACCCGCGCCGCCGGCCGGGGGTCGCTCCTGGCGCCCGCTCAGGCGTTCCTCGGCGTGCGCGCCAGGACGCATCCGACCACCCTCGCGGCGCCGGCGCGCAGCAACTCCCGGGCGCAGGCCTCGAGGGTCGCGCCGGTCGTGGTGACGTCGTCCACCAGCAGGACCGTCCTGCCTTTGAACCGCGCGCCGCGGGCCGCATAGCAACCGGCGAGCGAGCGCAGCCGCTCGCGCCGGGACAGGCCGAGCTGGCGGCGGCCGGCTCGACGCCTGCGCAAGAGTCGTGCCTCGATCGGCAGCCCGTGGTGGCGGGCGATCGACGCGGCGAGAAGGGCGGCCTGGTTGAAGCCGCGGCGATAACGCCTCCACCAGTGCAGAGGAACCGCCACGACGAGATCCGGGTCCAGGCCGCGCAGGACGGGGGCGAGGCGCGCGGCCACCTCGCGACCGAGCGGTCCGGCCAGGTAGTCCATGTCCTCGAATTTCAGGCCCCGCACCAGCCGCCTCACGGCGCCCTCGTAATCCGCGGCCCAGATGACGGCGTGCAGGGGGCCGCGACCGGGGCGGAGACCGGGAGTCCAGGGGAGCATCCGCCAGCAGGCAAGGCAGACTCCGCCCTCCTGACGCCACGGCAGCGCCCGGGCGCACAGGCAGCAGTCGGCGGGAAAGATCGCCGCCAGGAGCGCCTCCAGGAGACGCCGCGCGGCGATCGTGGCCTTCATCAACCGGACCTTGTCGACGGAGCGGGGCCTGCGGGCCCGGCGCTCCTACAGCAGGGACCGGCCCTCCATCTCTCCTGGCGCGGGCAGCCCCATGAGGCCCAGCATGGTCGGCGCCACGTCCGACAGCAGCCCGCCGCTACCCGGCGTCCTCCCCTCCAGCCCCGGCCGGACGACGTGCACGGGGACCGGGTTCGTGGTGTGCGCGGTCAGCGGCGAGCCGGTCTTCGGATCGACCATCTGCTCGGCGTTACCGTGATCGGCGGTGACGACCGCGAACCCGCCAAGGCGGAGAGTCTCCTTCACCACCGCCTCGACGCACCGGTCGACGACCTGGCAGGCGGCGACGGCCGCCTCGAACCTCCCCGTGTGGCCGACCATGTCCGCGTTGGCGTAATTCAGGATGATCACCTGGCGGGGCCTGGATGACAGCCTGCTCAGGACCTCGGTGGTGACCTCGCGGGCGCTCATCTCCGGTCCCAGGTCGTAGGTCGCGACGTCGCGCCGGGACGGGATCAGGCAGCGCTCCTCTCCCGGGAAGACGCGCTCCTCGCCGCCGTTGAAGAAGTAAGTCACATGCGCGTACTTTTCCGTCTCGGCAATGCGCAGCTGCGGCAGGCCGGCGGCGCTGACGGCCTCGCCGAACGTGCCGGCAAGGCGGTGCGACGGGAAGACGACCGGCAGCGACCAGGACCTGTCGTAGGTCGTGAAGCAGACGAACGACGCCAGATCCGGCCGCGCCGTCAGGGCGAACTCCGCGAAATCCTTCCGGGTAAAGGCCCGCGTGATCTGCCGCGCCCGGTCGGCGCGGAAGTTGAAGAACAGGAGGATGTCGCCGTCGCGGACGCGCGGGTCGCGCGACCCGCCCTCTCCCGCGTCGCCGCCGGGGTCGATCACCGCGGGCAGGAGGAACTCGTCGGTCGTGCCTGCGGCGTAGCCTGCCTCCACCGCCGCGGAGGCGGTAGGATACGCGGGCCCCTCACGCAGGACCATGGCGCGGCAGGTCTTTTCGGTCCGGTCCCAGCGGGTATCGCGGTCCATGGCGTAGTAGCGGCCGGAGACGGTGGCGATCCGCCCGAGCCCGGCGGATCGGAGGAACTGTTCGGCGCGGCGGGCGTACTCCAGACCGCTCTTCGGCGGCGTGTCGCGTCCGTCCATGAAGGCGTGCACGAAGAGCCGGCTCACGCCGTGCGCGCGCGCCGAGCGGACCGTCGCCTCGAGGTGACCGAAGTGGCTGTGGACCCCCCCGTCGCTCAGCAGGCCCATCACGTGCAGTGCCGCTCCGGGGCGCGCCGCGAGTTCGAAGGCGCGGGCCAGGGCGGCGTTCGTGTCGAACTCGCCCGCGCGGATCGCCCGGTTGATGCGCGACAGCTCCTGGAGGACGACGCGGCCGGCGCCGAGACACAGGTGGCCGACCTCGGAGTTGCCGATCACTCCGGCCGGCAGCCCCACCGCCTCGCCGGCGGCCTGCAGGAGGGTCGTCGGATAGGTGCGCCCGAGCCACTCCATGAAGCGCGGGCGGCTCGCGGCGATGGCGTTGCCCTCGGTCCGCTCGCTGTGGCCCCAGCCGTCCAGGACGATGAGGACCGCGGGAAGAGGAATGGCCATCCGCGGACCGGCTCCTAGGGCTCGCCCGTTTCAGCGGTGTAGACGGGTGCGGTGCTGATCCCCAGCTCCTCGATGGGACGCTCCTCCTGGAAGTCGACGACCACGCTGTTCCACTCGCCGCAGCGATCGCAATAGTCGACCCAGGCGGAGTACTTGCGGGCGCAGGTGGTGCAGGCGTACTCAACCTTGAGGACCTCCGCCTGGCGCAGGACCAGCTCCAGCTCCTTCAGCGCCTCCCGCAGATCGCCCTGGCGCTCCATGATCTTCGCCAGATAGTAGTGCAGGGCAGGGAAATAGGTGACCCGACCCTTCATCTGCGAGAACTGCTGCAGCGCCTCGTCGATCATCTCCAGACGGTAGTACAGCTTTCCCAGGAAAAACCGCGGAATGATGTCCTTCTGGCTCTTCCAGATGGCCGACTTGAGCGCCTCGATCGCCCGCCGCGGCTGCTCCTGCCCGAGGTAATGGTCCTCGATCGTCGACAGGAAGACCGGGTGGGCGGTCGCCTCGTACCCCTTCTCCCAGACCTCCACCGCCTCTTCCGGCTGTCGCAAGGCGCTGAGCGCCTGGCCCAGTGCGAGGTGCGCCGGGACGAAGGCCGGCTCCGTCGTCACCAGCCGCCTGAGGATGCCGATCGCGTCGCGCGGCTTGCCCTGCTCCAGGTGGCGCCGGGACAGCATGTAGCGGATGCCCAGGTGGTGCTTCTTCTCCGACTTCGGCGACCGACCCATCTCGGAAAGCTGCTTCTCGAGACGCTGCTGGATCTCCCAGGCCTTCTCCCAGTCGCCCTCGCTGACGCAGATGGCCCGATACTTGCGGCAGGCCGCGAGCGAGCGCCTGGGGTCGAGCTCGATGATGCGGTTCAGGACCCCCTTGGCGTTGTCGAGAGCGCCCGACTCCTGGTAGTCGGAAACCAGGGAGTAGAGGGGATGCAGGTCCCCCTCTTTCACGCGCGCCGCCCGGCGGTGGTACTCGATCGCCTCGCCGTAGCGGCGCAGCGCGCGCAGCATCTCGCCGCCCTTCAGCAGGGCCTCGAAGTGGTTCGGGTCAATCGCCAGGACGGCGTCGAAATGCTCGAGCGCCTTCTCCTCACGCCCGTTCAGCATCGACTCGATGCCCTGCAGGTAGCGCTCCTCGGCCTCCTGCAGCGAGCGCGCCTGGCGGCGGGCCGTCAGGTCGCCGAGCATGCGACGCAGGTCGCGCAGGACACCGAACAGCAGCGGCACGAGCATCGACACCGCGCTCGCCAGGAGCAGGGCGAACCACACCGGAACTTCGATGCCGTGACCCAGGTGGATCGTGCTGTCGAGCGTCTGCTGATTGGTGACGTAGAGGATGACCAGGACGGCGACGATGACCGCTCCGAACATCAGGTACAGGACGGTCCGTATCTTCATCGCGGTCCCGATCGGCCCCCCGGGCGGCTCGCTAAAGCAGCCCCTTCTCGAGCTTCTCCTGGCAGGTGACGCAGTGGCTCGCCCACGGCACCGCCTCGAGGCGCTTCTTCTCGATCTCCTCGCCGCACTCGACGCAGGTGCCGTAGCTGGCTTTGGCGATCCGCTGCAGGGCCTCGTCCACTTTCTGCAGAACCTCGCGGTCCGTGTTCGACAGGGAGTACAGGAACTCCTTCGTGTAGGCGCTCGACGCCTTGTCGGCCAGATCCTGCGTACCCTCGTCCTCGGTCAGCCGGCCGTAGTTCTTGTTCTTGTTGTACGCCTCCGTGACACCTTTCTTCTTGTCGAGAAGGCGCTTTCTGTACCCTTCGAGCAGTTTCTTGGACATCGCCATCGTGGGGCTTCCTTTCCGTCCCGCAGGCGGAGCACCAGCCTCAGGGGATTCCGTAACGCTTGCGTTTCTCGAGCAGGGTCTTGCGGTTGATGCCGAGGATCCGGGCCGCCTGGCTCCGGTTGCCTCCGGTCAGCCGCAGGACCTCCCGGATGTACCTCTCCTCGAGCTGTGCCAGGGAATAGCGCCCGCCGATCGCCTCCGCGATCGGGTCGCGCGGCCGCGCCTCGCCGACCGGGATCGCGTCCGTGCCGATCTCGGGGCCGGCCTCCAGGATCGCCGCGCCTTCAATCACGTTCTGGAGCTCCCTCACGTTGCCCGGCCATGCATGACCCATCAGCCGCTCCAGCGCGCCACGCGACAGCCGCTTCGGGTCGCCGCCCGAGCGGCGCGCGATGTCGCGCAGCATCTGCTCCGCCAGCAAGGGCACGTCCTCCATCCTGTCCCGCAGCGGCGGGATCTCCACGCGGATGACGTTCAGACGGTAGAAGAGATCCTTTCGGAAGCTGCCCGCCGCGACCAGCGCCTCGAGGTCCGCCTGCGTCGAGGCCAGGATGCGCACGTCCACGCTCAGCGTCCGGGTGCCTGCCAGGCGCTCGAACGATCGCTCCTGCACCACACGCAGCAGCTTGCCCTGCAGCGACGGAGCCAGCTCGCTCACGCCGTCGATCAGAATCGTTCCGCCGTCCGCCTGCTCGAAACGGCCCTTCCTCTGCTCGGTCGCTCCGGTGAACGCCCCCTTCTCGTGGCCGAACAGCTCGCTCTCGAGAAGGTCGACGGCGATGTTGGCGCACGCGATCGTCACGAAAGGCCCGGAGCGCCGCGGGCTCGCCTCGTGGATGAGACGCGCCAGGACGCCCTTGCCGGTTCCGCTCTCGCCGATCAGCAGGAGGTTCGCTTCGCTCCGCGCCACCCGCCGCGCCAGATCGATCACCCGCGCCATCAGCGCCGACCGGTGCGCCAGGGGGACCGCCGTGACGTCCGAGGCGA
>DAISWT010000143.1:0-4036 GCA_036826235.1 Acidobacteriota bacterium
CGGCGCGCCAGCGTGGATTCATCTTTGGCCCGCGCTGAGCAGGCCGCCTGCATGCCGCTCGCGATTCCCGGTCAGGAGCCTGTCCTAGGTCTCCGTCCTGCCGTGCCCGGATGGAGGCCGGGACGCGGACACTTCCTGGTCGCGGGCCTGCGGCAGCGTGAACGTGAAAACCGTTCCCTGCCCGATCTCGCTGATGACCCGGATGGTGCAGCCGTGCAGGCGGAGGATGTCGCGAACGATCGACAGCCCGATGCCCGTCCCTTCGTAATTGCGGCGCGCGCTTGCGTCCACCTGGTAGAACCGCTCGAAAATCTTCCCGAGGGCGTCCTTCGGGATTCCGCTGCCCGTATCGGCGACCTCGACCTCGAGGAACCCCTTCGATCCCTTACGCGCCGTCAAGGTGATGCGGCCGCCGTCCCGGTTGAACTTGACGGCGTTGGTCAACAGATTCACCAGCACCTGACCGATCTTGACCCGGTCGCCGCGCACTGCCAGCTCATCGGTCTCATACTGTGTCGTCACCGTGATGTTCTTCTTGCGGATGCGCTCGCCCACGAGCTCGATCGCCTCGTCGATGAGCTGCCAGAGCGGCACGTCCTCGAGACGCAGCTGGGTCTCACCCTTCTCGATGCGCGAGAACGACAGGAGATTGTCGATCATCTCGATCAGTCGATCGATGTTCTTCAGGGCCACCCCCAGCCCGCGCTCCTGCTCGGGGGTCAGGGGGCCGAGGCGGCGCTTCAGGACCATCTCGGTGTATCCCTTGATGGAGACGAGAGGCGTGTGCAGCTCGTGCGACACGTTGGCCAGGAGGTTGGACTTCATCTCGTCGAGCGATCGCAGCTCGGCGTTGAGCTTCACCAGCTGCTCGTTGCGCTCCGCGACCTCCTTCTGCGCCGCTCCCAGATCCCGGCAGGCGGCTTCCAGTTCCGCCTTCGCGCGCCGCAGCTCCTCCACGCTCCGGCGGAGCTCCAGCTCGCTGTCCACGCGCCTCGTGACGTCGCGCGCCGTGATGATGACGCCCACGGGCTCCCCGGCGGCTGAGACCACCGGGCCCGCCGTCAGGTCGAGCAGGGCCCGCCGCGGTTGCGCGATCGCCACGCCCTCGGCGCCCGCTTGCCGGCGCCCGGCGCAGGCCGACAGGAACGGCTCGAGAGCGCCGGAATCGGCGCCGCGCTCCACCAGCAAGCCGCCGATTCCGTGGAGCGACCGGCCGATTAGTGCGTCCGCGCGCATGCCGATCAAGTCGCAGAACGTCCGGTTGGCCAGGGTCACCTCGAGCCCTCGCCCGGCGTCCTCCAGCACCAGGATCCCGTCGCCGGTCGAGTTCAGCGTGGCCTGCAGCCGCGCTTCGCTGACCGCCAGTGCCCTCTCGAAGCGTGCGCGCCGCGTGACATCGGTCACCGTCACCACCAAGGCGCGGCCCCCCTGCGATTCGCTCATCGCCCAGGCCAGCCGCACCTCCAGCGCGACGCCTCCGATCGACGACAGCAGACAGCGCGCTTCGCCCGCCACTTCGTGGCCGGACTGCGCCCGGCGCATCAGATCCAGGACGCGCAGTACGTCGTGGGGATGAATGATGCGGCTCACGGGAACGCCCGCGAGGGCCTCGCGCTCCACGCCCAGCAAGCGCGCCAGCGCGGGGTTGGCGTAGATCAGCCGGTCGTCCTGGACGATGAAAACACCGTCCCCCATGCCCTCGACGAGCCGGCGGTAACGCTCCTCGGATTCGCGCAGGCGGCCCTCCGCCTCCTGATCCGCGGTCAGGTCGCGTGCGGCCACGAGCACGCCGCCGCCGTCGCCTGGAAGACCCGCGATCGAGACGAGAGCCGAAAATACCCTGCCGTCACGACGCTGCATCCCTATGGTCTCGGAGATCCCCGACTCGCGCAGCGACCGCCGCGCCAGCTTCGGGAGGATCCGCTCCCACTCGCCCGGCGCGAACAACACCTCGATGTGCCGCCCGCCGATCTCCTCGGATGGCCAGCCCAGGAGGGCGACGGCGCCCCGACTGAAGAAGGTGACGCCCCAGTCCGGGTCCGCCCTCACGAGGGCGAGATCCGGCGGGCCCGACGCCAGGCTCTCGAGATCCGCGGAACGTTTCTCGCTCTCCTGCAGTCGCGCCCGCAGGTCGGCGATCAGGCTGTTCATCTCGAGCGTGAGGGCCCCGAGAAGCGGGTCCCCTTCCGGGGGAACGACGCCCACGAGAGGATGGCGGCGCAGGTCCTCGAGGCTGGCGGCCAGCCGGCGCAGCGACCGGCGAACCACTCCGACGCTCAGGACCGCCAGGGCTATCGCCACGACGCCGGCCAGGACGCCGACCGCGGCGACGGCGAGAAGATTGCCTTCGAGTGAGATGCCCATGCGGCCTTCGTCCTCCACCGCCCCCCCGGATGCCCAGCAGACCGGGGCGGCGCGTGCCTTACGCGGTTCCCAACCCGCCGCGTGCGAGCACGGGGAACGCCGGCGCCGGTCGGGCGAAATAGAAACCCTGCCCGAGGCGGACGCCGCAGGTGCGCAAGGCCCGGTACTCCTCCTCGGTCTCGATGCCCTCGGCGATGACCCGGGTCCGCGTCCGCGACGCCACCTGCAGCAGAGAGTGCACCAGGTCCTGCTTGATTAGGCTCTGGTGGATGTTCTTGATGAGCGAGATGTCGATCTTGAGGAAATCGGCCGCCACCTCGGAGACGGTCTGCAGGGAGGAATAGCCGGTCCCCACGTCGTCGATGGCGACGAGAAACCCGATCCGGCGCAGCTGCTCCAACTCGCGTCCGAACGCCTGGAAATCGAGGATCTCCGTGCGCTCGGTGATTTCCAGGACCAGGTTGCTCGGCTGCAGACCGACCTCCTGGAGAACCTCCTTCAGGTTCTGCTCGACCAGGCCGGGTGTCCCGAGAGTCTCCGGCAGCGAGTTCAAGAACAGTTTCTTCTGCGGATCGAAGCCGCGGGCGTTCCGCAGAGCCTGACGGCGGCACAGCACATCCAGCTCGAAGGACAGATGGTTGCGATCCCCGAAGGAGAACAGGGCCTTCGGCACCTCGAACGCCGTGTTGCGCGGCCCGCGGGTCAGCGCCTCATAGCCCATGATCGAGCCCCCCTCCATGTCCACGATCGGCTGGTAGAAGGTGGTCAGGCGGCCCTCGTGCAGGATGGCTCGCAGCTCGGCCGCGCGCTCGTGCTGCAAGCGATCGGCCTCGCGGAGCGTCATGCTCCGGGCCTCACGGATACCCTGGTGCACCATCCTTTCGAAGCGGGCCGCGGGATTGGGCGAAACCAGTGCGAACCCGATTGAGAAATCGATGGCGGGCGGCGCGGGGGTCCAGGCGGCGTCGACCAGGCGCGTCGCCAGATGGGAGCTCAGCCTGCCCGAGACGTCGGCCAGATCGTGAACGGTGATCTCACCACCGCGGGGGCCCTGCCTGAGAAAAAGGGTGAAGGCGTTCCCATACACGCCGTCGAGAGAAATCAGCACACTGTCGGGGAACACGCGGCTCTTCATGGCCTCGAGCACCGACGCCACGCCCCGCAGGAACCGGTCGCTGACCTCCCAGCCGTGCGTCTGCTCCAGGGAGCCGAGGGACGGAAATTCCAGGACGATCACGCCGAGGCGGCGCCCGGCGCACTGCATCTCCAGCTCGTCGAGGTAGAGCGTGTACGAGCACAGGCCGGTGATCGGGTCGTGGAGGGCCCCCTTCAGGCGCAGGAAGGAGGTCCGCAGCCTCCGCGCCGCCTCCGCGCCGCGCTCCGGATCGAATTCGAACGCCGGCCTCACGCGGGGACCCCGCGCTCGAGCGTCTCGAAGATCCGCCGGACGCGGGACAGAAGCTCTTCGCAGGAGAACGGCTTGGTGATATAGTCGAGCGCGCCCTCCTGCATGCCGTGCAGCCTGTCGCGCACCTCCATCTTGATCGAGAACATGGCCACCGGTATGGCGGTCGTCCTGTCGTCCACCTTCAGCATTCTCAGCACTTGCCAGCCGTCCATTCCGGGCATGTTGATGTCGAGCAGGATCAGATCGGGACGCGACTGCTCCAGA
>DAISWT010000143.1:4115-6930 GCA_036826235.1 Acidobacteriota bacterium
CGTCGTCGTCGACCACCATCACCGTCGGGGGCATCGGCTCTCCGGTACGCCTCAGGAACGCTCCCGGTCCGGAGCGACCCCGCCGGGACCGTCGTCCGCATCGACGGCGGGCGCGTCGACGTAGCCAGCGATGTGCCGTGAGTCGGCGGGGGCGATCTCCACGAACCGCACGCCGATCCCCGGGATGAGATGCGAGTCGGGATCGGGAGGGACCTGGCGCACGACCACGCCGCGCGCCTTGATGTGGCGATCTCCCGCCGGACCGGGCAGCCGCATGGCCATCTCCACCGGCGACGCCACCGGGATCGCTTCCTGCAGCGCCAGGAACAGACCGGATGAGCTGATGTCCTTGAGCCGGCCGCGCCGCAGGCCGTGGGAGCCCGCGAGCTGCACCCAGCCCCGGCCGGCACGGCGGCGGCCCCGGCGTTGGGCGACTCCGCCGAGCGTAGACAGGGCCAGATCGAGGGCCCCGCTGGCCAGCGGTCTCGCCAGAGCGGCGTCGGCGCCCGCGGCGCAGCAACCGGCGACATCGTCGATCGTCGTCACCACGAGCACTGGGATCGATCGCAGGGTCGGATCGGCCTTCAGCGCGCGCACGCAGCCGGGACCGTCGAGCTCCGGCTTCTGCGCGTCGAGGAGGATGAGGTCGGGTGTGCGGGCGCTCGCCTTGCGGACCACGTCGGGTCCGTCCTGGGCCCGCACGATCTCGCATCCCAGGCGCCTGACGAAGGACCCCTCCAGAATCCGGAACAGTCCGGCGTCGTCGACCACCAGCACCCGGGAGAGCGATCGTTGCATTGCGGGCCCGTCGAGAGGGATGACGCCGCCGGAGAGGTTCGAACCTGGAATCGGCGCTACGGCTCGCGGTTTTCGGTTGAACGATACCATAGTCGCGCCTGTCCGATCAAGGCTCGAAGAGCCGCGGGGCGCCCGACCTCTGGGCCGCTAATTGTTCGCGCCCGGATCGGAGACCCGCTCGCTGCCCTCGGCCTCCGCGGAGGACGCCGCCCCAGCCGCCCGCTCCGACGTCCCTTTGAGAGGGATGCCCAGCCGCTTCATCTTCTCGATGAGAGTGGTGCGCTTGATCTTGAGCAGCTCCGCGGCGCGGGTCTTCACCCACCCGGCGTGCTCGAGAGCCTGGTACAGCATCCGCTGTTCGTAGTTCGCCAGGACCTCATCCAGGGAGAATCCATCCCCGCCGACGTGAAGAACCGGCATCTCGACCATGCCCTCGTCCAGGATCTCGCGCGGCAGGTCCTCCGGGCCGAGCTCCTCCTTGCTGAACGACAGCGCCACCGCCCTTTCGATCACGTTCTCGAGCTGCCTCACGTTTCCCGGCCATGAGAACTCCATCAGAGCCTTGAGCGCCTCGGGGGCGAATCGCTTCGTGGGGACATTCATCTCGCGGCAGTACTTGTTCAGGAAGTGGTGGATCAGAAGCGGGACGTCCTCGCACCGCTCGCGCAGAGAGGGGAGCTGCATGTGGATCACGTTGAGCCGGTAGTAGAGGTCCTCCCGGAATTTGCCTTCCTCCATCATTTTTTTCAGATCGATATTGGTGGCGGCGATGATGCGCACGTCGACCTGGACCTTCCGGGTGCCTCCCAGCGGCATGAACTCGCGCTCCTGCAGGACGCGGAGCAGCTTGATCTGCAGGCTCATGCTCATGTTGCCGATCTCGTCGAGGAACAGGGTCCCGGTGTCGGCGGCCTCGAATCGGCCGGGCCGGTCGGCGACCGCATCGGTGAAGGCTCCCTTCACGTGGCCGAACAACTCGTCCTCGAGGAGCGAGTCCGGTATGCCGCCACAGTTGACGGACACGAACGGGCGGTCGCGGCGGTCACCATTGAAATGCAGCGCCCGCGCCACCAGCTCCTTCCCGGTGCCGCTGGGGCCGGTGATCAGGACCGTGCTGCGACTGCTGGCGACCTGTTCGATGAGCGCGAAGATCCGGCGCATCACGGGACTCTGGCCAATGATGTTGTGGACGCCGTACGTGGTCTCCAGTTGTCTCCTCAGATAGACGTTTTCGCGCCGCAGGTGGCTGCGCTCCAAAGCCTTGCCTACCACCAGCTCGACCTCCTCCATGCGGAACGGCTTCACGATGTAGTCCACGGCGCCCATCTTCATCGCCTTGATGGCGGTCTCGACGGACGCGTAGCCGGTGATCATGATGACCGGCAGCTCCGGACGGAGGATCGTGATGTCCTTGAGGACCGCCATCCCGTCGACTCGCGGCAGGACCATGTCGAGGATGACCAGGTCGAACGCCTCCTCCCGCACCGTCGCGATCGCCTTCTCGCCCGACTCCGAGGAGGAGACCCTGTGGCCGGCATCCTGCAGCGACTGACCCAGCACCTGCCGCACTCCTTCGTCGTCGTCCACGATCAGGATCTTTTCGTTCACGATCGTCTCCTCCATCCGCTGTGCGTCAGAAAGACAGCAAGGGATGTGCCAGCGCGCCGACAGCCAGGCGGAGCTTGTTTCACAGGGAAATGAAGGGAAAAGCGGTGTGCCATGGAGGTAGCTGTCAGAAAGGTGACACAAATCGTCAGCCAGACGGAAAAAAAGCGTCAATCCGCCGACTGATCAGGACGACCGTGAACCCAGCGCAGGACGACGAGGAAGAGGAAGTAAGGATCAGTGCGACGATCGACGCTCGCGCGTTGGCAGACCAGCAACTCTGGCCCGGCCGCGGACAATGGAACCGGGACACACCTCGAGGATCGGAGTGTCGATGTCGCCTTCGAAGGATCCGGTCTCGGACAGCGTGACACGAGTGGAGGCGCAAACTCTCCCGTGTGCCTCACCCTCG
>DAISWT010000144.1:0-5045 GCA_036826235.1 Acidobacteriota bacterium
GTGATCGGCGTGCCCATGACGTAGTTCTTCACGTTGAAGCCGCAGTCATAGGTCATCTTGTTCGAGCCGTGCACCTCGGTGCACTGAGAATCTCTCGTGACCGCCTGGGCCCATACGGGATGGGCAACGGTGAGCATCGCCAGGACGGCCGCCGCACACAGCAGAGCGCGTTTCATGTCTCTTCCTCCTGAGACGCGCCCACATCTCCCGGGCCACGTCGCGTTCCCTGAGAAGAGCAAGCCCGATACCATGTTGCGCTTCTGGACGCCCCGTGTCGTGACCGACGCTAAGACGCGGTGGGGGGCCCAGTTCCGATGCACGGAAAAAGCCGCATCTGCTGCGGTTCTGGACAAATCACGGTTGGGTCAGACAAAAGACGACGTCCGCGCGCCCGAGATTGTCACGAGGGACGCACAAGATCGTTACGGCTGCTGCTTGAGGATCTCCTGGAACCCGGGGTCCTGGCGGAACCTGGCGAAATCGGGCTCGCCCGTCATCCGGTCGGCGGGCAGGTAACCGGCCCGGCGCGCCCGCTCGAGGCTTGTGAAGGCGGCCCCGCGCTGCTGGGCCAGTGATTGCGCCCGGGCCAGGCGATAGTGCGCGGCGCCAATCCCGCACGCCTCCAGGCGTTCGGCGGCGAGAACCAGGGCGCGCGCGGCAGGGGAGTCGTCGGCGAGGCGTCGGGTGCCGTTCGCCGTGCGCAGGCGCACCATCTTCAGCACCGTTTCGGTCAGATCCAGCGGGTCCTCCAGCGGGTCGCTGCCGAGGATGGCCTTCTCCAGGACCGCGGCGGCTTCGCCAGACTGTTGCTTCGTCTCGAGCTGTTCTGCCAGGGCCCGGGCGAGCCGGGTCGGCGCCAGGGGACGCTCGCAGGCGGAGCGCAAGATCGCCGTCACCTTGCGGTCGCGCCCGCGCGCACGGAAGTAGGCGACCAGATCATCGTAGGCGTCGAACAGGAGGTCCCGGCCGCGGGCCGGACCGTCGTAGTCCACCGGGACGCGCTCGATGAGCGTGCTCAGGAAGTACTCCGCCTCCACCTCCCGCCCGAGGCGCCTCAGGCAATATCCTTTCCCATAAAGGGCGAGGATCGCCGGCAGCGGGCTGCCCTCCGGAATTGTCAGTCCGTCGTAAAGGGCGAGCGCGCCCTCGTAATTCTGGAGCGCGATCATCGCGGCCGCCGCCCCGAGGATGGTGCGCCTCTCCCCGTAGTCCCAGTTCTGCAATAGGACATTGTAGAGAGCCTGCGCATGCGGCAGGTTGCCCGACTTCAGCAGGGTGGCCGCGGCGCCGAGCTGCGGGGCGATCGCTTCGTGGTCGAGGTCGATTGCCTGCCCGAACATCTCCATCGCCTGCGGGTACTGGCCCGCCTCCCTCAAGGCTTCGCCGAGGGCCGTCAGAACGCGTGAATCGTTCGGGGCGATATCCGCCGCGCGCCGGCAGGCCGCCAGGGCGCCCTGGGTGTCCTGGCGCAGCCGGAGGACGATGCCGAGGGCGACGTTCGCCTCGACGGATCGGGTGTCGAGGGCGGTGGCGCGACGTGCCTCCTCGAGGGCGGGCGTGAGTCGGTCGGCGGCGGCCAGCGCCACCGCGCGCGTCGCCGCCGCCCGGGCGTCGCTCGGGGCCAGCTGCACGGCCAGGCCGGCTTCGTCCAGGGCGGTTCGCAGCCGCTCCGGCGACTCGTCCAGCCCGAGCCCGTACAGGTAAGCGGAGACACGCGCCAGCCCGCTGTGAGAGTCGGCCCGGTCCGGATCCAGGGCCAGTGCCTTGCGAAACAAGCGCTCCGCCTCGGCCTGATCCTCCGGGCGCGGCCGCGCCGCGTACTCGCGGCCACGCGCCGCATAGGCGTCGGCGCTCAGGCGGGCGGCGTCCCGCGGAGCGGCCGCGGGGGGAGCATCCGGGGCGGAGCCGATGGCGGTGGGGACGGCGGTCGGGGCCAGGAGGGTCGCGAGAACGAAGGGTGCGAGGCGGTGCTCTAGGTCTGCTGGGCGGCGGCGCCGTCGAACAGCACGCGCAGCCGGTAGCGCACGCGTCCCGCCATCCGGTTCAGAAGATGGCCGCGCGGCAGGAAGGTGAAGAACGGCTCGCCGCGACGGTCGTACTTCTCCAGCTCGTCCAGGATTCGCGCGTGTCCGGGCTTGAGGTTCAAGCCCTTCTGGAACGCCTCGAACGCCGGCGCCTTCATGCGGTGCCGGAGGTAGACGATCCCCAGGTTGCAGTACAGATCGGGGTCGAAGAACTCCCTCTTGACGG
Source organism: Acidobacteriota bacterium (assembly GCA_036826235.1). Classification (GTDB taxonomy): domain Bacteria; phylum Acidobacteriota; class Polarisedimenticolia; order Gp22-AA2; family Gp22-AA2; genus Gp22-AA3. Next base: position 2,251 of record DAISWT010000144.1, read on the forward strand.
CCTGCTCGCAGAGCTTCAGGCCCTCCTCGGACTTCCCCTGGGACAGCGTCAGGGCCAGTCCGAGGTAGGAAATCAATTTCATCTTGGGGTTCTTGGCCCCCTCCTGCCTCTCCTGGTCGATGGCCTGCTGGAAAAGGGAGATCGATTCCTTGTAGTTGCGCCGCTCGAGCGCCTGGACGCCGCCGCGCCAGGCCGTTTCGGAGGGGGTCATCGGGGTGTTGGCCATGACACCTCGTCGCACTGAAGACTCGCCAAACTTCCATGACCCAATATAGTCCCGCTGTGAGGGCAGTCAAATGAGAAGTTACGGCTACAAAAAGGAAACCGCCCGGGGCTGGAACGCCACCGGGCGGTATGATAGGCGCCTGCCTGATTCCCCCGCGAACGCCGGCCTATTCCTCCTCCTTGGACGAGCCGTATCCGGAGCCATAGGTCGGCGTGAATCCGGACATCGGGGTCGTGGAGGGGACGGCGGCCGGAGCCGGGCCAGAGGGAGTCGGAACCGGGGAGGTCCTGGGGGCCGCCTTCCGGGCCGCGGGCCTGCGACGGCTCGCCTTCCTGGCGGCCTTCCTCGCCGGCCTGGCCTTGCGGGTCACCTTCCGGCGGGCGACTCTGGCCGACGCCTTCTTTCCAGAAGCCCTGCGTGCCGCCTTCTTCCGGCGAGGCGCTTTACGTCTTGCTGCTTTCTTGGCCACGGTCTCACCCCCTCTACTTGATATGTTGGAAAACGGCGCTCAATACATCACAAGGGTGATCCTTTGTCAAGACGGAGCGGCGGGGGTTGACCGGTCCTCAACTCCTGTAATCCCCGTATGGGCGCTGGTTCCAGACACGCGCTCGAAAGTCGCTCGCGCCGCCCTGACGCAGCTCGTCCAGGATGCGACGGGCGACCGCGAGCTCGCGCTCCGCCTCACCTCGATCCTGGTACATGTAGGGATCTTCCACCACGCCGGGCGCAATGGCAACCTTCTGCTCGAGCGCCTCGATCAGCTCCTCCTGGATGGCGATCGCCTTGCGCCGCGCCTCCTCCTGCAAGGTCTGGTCGGCGCCCCGCTCGATGTCGAACAGGGACGCGAAGGTCTCGTAGACCCGCTCGTACACACGCGAGGCGTTGTCGCGTGCGTCCCGCAGCGCCGCCTCCAGGTCGCGCGCGTTCAGCGTGCCGGGATCCAGAGGCTGCGGGCGCTTCGGACCGCCCAGACGCGTATGCGTCAGGTAGGACGGGAACAGACCCTTGATCGTGTCGCCCACCGGCTTGATGGCGCGGCCGTCGTCACCGACGCCCTTCGGCTGGATCCCCTGCAGGATGACCTGGCCGACCTCCGGCCGCAGGACCTCCTTCGGCGGCAGGTAGCCGTAGCGCAGGATGTCCTGCACGCCGGTGCCGCTCATGGTGATGTGCTGCTCGCGTCCGTGCGGGCACGTCTTCTCGGAGGCCACCGCCCCGCAACGCGTGCAGTAGAACGACTCGCGGAAGAAGATCGGCTCGATTCCCAGCTCGTCGCGGCCGTAGTCGGAAAAGATGCGCTGCGAGGCGTACGGGTCGTAGAAGCTCCCGAACCCCGCGTGGTCGCGTCCGACGATGAAGTGGGTGCAGCCGAAGTTGCGGCGGATGAGGGCGTGCAGAATCGCCTCGCGCGGCCCCGCGTACTGCATGGTGATGCGCAGGGGCGCCATCGCCACGCGGTCGGCGGGGAAGTACTCGCGCAGAGCCACCTCGTACGCCTTGATGCGGAACTCGTTGCGGAAGTAAGCACGCCGTGTCGTCTCGACCACCGGGTGGATGAACAGCCCGTCGAAGATCTCCAGGGCGCATTTCTGCAGATGCTCGTGGCCGCGGTGCAGGGGGTTGGCGGTCTGGAAGGCGACGACCGTGCTCCAGCGCCGCTCGTCATGGAACAGGCGCCAGGCGTCCTTGGGCTCCAGACGGTGCTTTTCGAACGGGCCCCAGTGCGTCTTCTCGAGGAGATCGATCGGGCCGGCCAGGGCGATGTCCCCGAGCCTCCGGTAGATGGCGTCGACGCCGGGATGGCGGCGCTCGGTGGTGCCGAACAGCTTCTGCGCCCGCTCGGCCTTGTCGAATCCGTATTTTTCCTGCACGTGCAGGAGGGCGACCGGTGTGCCGCTCTGGTCCACCAGCGCCAGGGCCTCGCCCTCCCGGGCGCGGTCCGCGGCGCGGCGACCCTCGTCGTCCCCGGGAGCCAGGGTCGGGGGCAGCGTCCACGGCGTGCCGTCGGCCAGCCGCCCGCGCTCCAGGATCGAGACGTAGTCCTTGCTTCCGGGATACCCCTCGAGGGGGCTCAGCACGCCGGTCGCGATCATCTCCAGCGTCACCACCTGATCGAGCGTCAGGGTCAGCTTCGGGAGGCGCGCGGCGAGCTCCTTCGCCCGGTCGCGGTCCGGCCCGACCAGAACGCGATCGACCAGCCGTCCCCCGACCGGAGTCAGGCTCGGACGGGCCGCCCGCTGCCCGGCGGGCGCCTCCGTGACAGCCCCCTTGTCGTTCTTCATGACGTGTCCTCGCCCTTTCAATAAAAAACCCTTTCCGGGAGACCGGAAAGGGTTGTCGGATTTTCTGCTCGCGACCGCCTACGCCGCCCTATCCCCCGGAAGCCGCACGTCCGCTGGTACGACAACAGCAGCCGATGGCCGAACCGTTCTGGACCATGAAACCAGGGTTCCCATGCTTCCAGGTTGAGGGTCGAACTATACGGTGACGGGTGTCGGCTGTCAACGGCCATCGGGTCCGACCTGCGTTTGAGGCACCGACCCTGCGCCCGCCGGACACGGGTCCG
>DAISWT010000144.1:5087-6916 GCA_036826235.1 Acidobacteriota bacterium
GCCTCGCTCCGCCCGCCGCGCTGACCAGCACGCGGCGGGTCCCCGTCGCTCGGTCTCGCACGGTCCGGCGGACGCAGGGTGCGGCGCCTCACACCGAGGTGGCCTCATGGTCGTCACACCTACACCCGCATCGACCGCGGACATGCTGCAGCGCACCGGTCAGCGGAGATCCTGGAAGATCGCCGGGTCGTCCGTCATGAGACCGTCGCCGCCCAGCGCCAGGAGACGGCGCATCAGGCGGGCCTCGTTCACCGTCCAGAACAGGACGAGGAGACCGAGACGATGGGCCAGGCGGACACGGCGCGCAGTGGCCAGGCGGACGTGCGGGTGCACCGCGTACAGGCCGACCCTCCGGTGCAGCGAACGCAGGCCGCGCAGCGAGCGGGAGGCTAGAAAGCCCATGTTGACGTCGGACATCGCGGCGCGCGCCTGGCGGAGGGCCCGTATCGAGAACGACGACACGATCAACGGCTCCTTGAAACCGGTGCGCGCCAGCGCGCTCGCGACGGCCCGGGGCGCGGCACCCGCGTCGGAGGCGCCGGCCCCGAGCGCACGATGGCCCCGACCGCGGCCGCCGCCCGGCTCCTTGATCTCGATGTTCAACCCACAGCGCCCGCGCGCGCACTCTAGCGCCTCCTCGAGCGTGGGAATGCGCTCCCCACGGAAGCGCGATGAGAACCAGGCGCCGGCGTCGAGGCGCCGCAAGCTCCGGCAGGTGAGCGCGGACACGAGCCCCCGTCCGTTGGTCGTGCGGTCGACCGAGTCATCGTGGATGACCATCGGGACGGCGTCGGCGCTGAGATGGACGTCGAGCTCGATGGCGTCGGCCCCCAGATGGATCGCCTCCTTGAAGGCGGCGAGGGTGTTCTCCGGGGCGCGCGCGGAGGCGCCGCGGTGGGCGATGCACAGGGGATGGTCCGGCCGGGAGCCCGGCCGCGGGGCGCTGGATGCGCGCGCGGCGGTCGGCCCGGCGGCCTTCAAGAGACCGGGGCCTCCGTCGCGGCCCGCACCACGCGCTTGCGGTCATGCGCGCTGCGCAGGCGTTTGCGCAGGCGGATGGTCTTCGGGGTGACCTCGACCAGCTCGTCGTCGCCCAGGAACTCGATACAGTCCTCAAGCGACATGTCACGGGCCGGCGTCAGGCGGATGGTCTCGTCCGACGTCGAGGCGCGCATGTTGGTGAGGTGCTTCTTCTTGCAGGGGTTGACCACCAGATCGTTGTCGCGCGAGTTCTCGCCGACGATCATCCCTTCGTACACCGGCACGCCCGGGCCGACGAACAGCGTGCCGCGATCCTCCAGGTTGTGCAGGGCGAAGGTGACGGTCACGCCCGCCTCCTTGACGACGAGGGCTCCGCGGGTGCGCGACGGGATGTCGCCGCGGTGCGGGCCATACTCGTGGAACACGTGCGACATGATGCCGGTGCCGCGCGTCTCGGTGAGGAACTCGCGCCGGAAGCCGAGCAGGCCGCGGGCCGGCACCGTGAACTCGAGACGGACGCGTCCGGTCCCCGCGCCGCTCATGTCGGCGAGCTCGGCGCGCCGCGTCCCCAGCATCTCCATGACCCGACCCATGTAGGCTTCGTCGAGGTCGAGCACCAGGTACTCGATCGGCTCGAGCAGGCGGCCGGCGCCGTCCTGGCGCAGGATGACCTGGGGCCGCGACAGCTGGAACTCGTGCCCCTCGCGGCGTATGGTCTCTGCGACGATCGCCAGGTGCAGCTCGCCGCGCCCCGAGACCTTGAGCGTGTCGGGCGAGTCGGTCTCCTCGACGCGCAGCGCGACGTTGGCGCGCGCCTCGCGCAGCAGCCGCTCGCGCAGGTGCCGCGA
>DAISWT010000145.1:0-6879 GCA_036826235.1 Acidobacteriota bacterium
AATGATGTAGTCGGGGCTGAACTCGCTGTGGAAGACGAATCCCTGCTGCAGCCGTGACAACGGGTAGGCATCCTCCACGTCCCGGGGCAACCGGACGCGATCCTCGGGCGACACGAGGTCGAACGCCCCCGGGCGGGCGCCCGGGGTGTCGGCCGGGAGAGCGCGCGCCAGCTCGGCGGCCAGGCCGCGGATCGTCTGATGGGCGAACATCTGTTGCAGGGTCAGGTCGATGCCCGCCTCCCCGGCCTTCGCCCGCACCTGGATACTGCGTATCGAGTCGCCGCCCAGCGCGAAAAAGTTGTCGTCGATGCCGATCGTCTCCAGCCCGAGCACGTCGGTCCAGATGTCCGCGATCGTGGTCTCGACCGGGGTCCTGGGCGCGACGTACCCTTCGCCGAGGTCCGGTCGGGCGCGCTCGGGCGCCGGCAGGGCGCGCCGGTCGAGCTTGCCGGTCGGCGTCATCGGCAGCGTCTCGAGGAACATGAACGTCGAGGGAACCATGTGGTCGGGCAGCCGTTCCATCAGGAAGCCGCGAACCACATCCAGGGTCCGCAGGGCGCCGGTCTCCGGCACGACGTAGGCCACCAGCCGCCTCTCTCCCGACGACTCCGCGCGCGCGACGACGGCTGCCTGACGCACGCCGGGGCAGAGGACGAGCGCGGCCTCGATCTCTCCCGGCTCGATCCGGAAGCCGCGGATCTTCACCTGGTCGTCGGCGCGCCCCAGGTACTCCAGGTCACCGCCGGCCCGCCGCCGGGCGAGATCGCCGGTCCTGTAGAGGCGCGTCTGCGAAGCCCCGTCGGTGGCGAACGGATCGGCGACGAATCGCTCCGCCGTGAGGTCCGGGCGGTTCAGGTAGCCCCGCGCCAGGCCGGCTCCCCCGACATAAATCTCCCCGACCACACCGTACGGCGCGGGCTCCATGTTCCGATCGAGGACGTGCAGACGCAGATCCGGGATCGGGCGACCGATCGGGCTTCCCCTCCTGTCCGCGTCCTCGGCGCGCAGCGGCCGGCAGGTGACGTGCACCGTCGTCTCGGTGATCCCGTACATGTTGAAGAGCGCGGGCAGGTCGTCGGCGTGGCGCTCGAACCAGGGGCGCAGCGCCGCCGGCTCCAGCGCCTCGCCGCCGAAGATCACCAGGCGGAGGGCCAGTGCCCGGCCCGGGCCCGCGCTGCGCTCGGCCCGCATCAGCGGGAAAAAGGCGGACGGGGTCTGGTTGAGGACCGTGACGCGCTCCCGGCGCAGGAGATCGAGGAACGCCTCCGGCGATCGGCTGACCGGGAACGGGACGATGACCAGCCTGCCGCCGTGCAGCAGGGCTCCCCACATCTCCCACACCGAGAAGTCGAAGGCGCAGGAGTGGAACAGTGTCCAGACATCGTCGGTCCCGAAGTCGAACCACGGGCGCGTCGCCTCGAACAGCCGGACGATGTTCCGGTGCGTGACCACGACTCCCTTGGGCCGGCCGGTCGAGCCGGAGGTGTAGATGACGTAGGCCGCCTGGTCCGGGCAGACGCCGGCCGCGTTCGCCGCACCGCCTTCTCGATCGCGCTCTCCCCCATCGGCGTCGACACAGATCGCCCGGGCTCCGGCCCCCGCAGCGGGTTCCGGCAGCGCGCCCAGTAGACGCGTGCGCGTCAGAACCACGCGCGCCTTCGTATCCTCCAGGATGAATCCCAGCCGTTCCCGTGGGTAGGCCGGATCGAGAGGCACGTAGGCGCCGCCCGCCTTGAGGACCCCCAGGATCGCCACGATCAACTCCGGTGATCGATCCAGGCAGACAGCGACCATCGAATCCGGACCGACTCCATGGCGACGCAGGGTCCGCGCGACACGCTCGGCCCGCGCGTTCAGTTCCGCGTAGGTGAGCGCCTGACCCTCGAAGGTAAGCGCGGTGGCGGCCGGTGCGAGCAGTGCCTGACGCTCGAACAGCTCGTGCAGGCAGAGCGCCCCGGCCGGCCCGGGGGACGCGTCGCCCGAGACCGCCAGGAGCGCCCGCCTCTCGTCCGGTTGCAGGAGCGGCAGCTCGGCGATGCGCCGGTCCGGGTCGGCGGCGGCGCTCCCGAGCAGCGCCCGGAAATGGCCGAGCATCCGATCGATCGTCGCTGCGTCGAACAGATCGGTGCTGTACTCGATTGATCCGGCGAGCCTTCCGCCGGTGTCCTCGACCTGCATCGTGAGATCGAACTTCGCCGTCCCGGTGTCGAGGTCGAGAAATTCGACCGAGAGATCCCGCAGACGCGGCTCCGGGATCGGCAGGTTCTGCATGACCAGGGCGGCCTGGAACAGTGGCTGGCGCGCCGGGTCCCGGGGCAGCGACAGGAGATCGACGAGCCGCTCGAAGGGCAGGTCCTGGTGCGTCTGTGCTTCCAGCACCACCGCGTGCGCGCGGCGCACGAGGTCTCGGAAACTGGGTTCGCCCGACAGATCGCCGCGCAGCACCAGGGTGTTGACGAAGCACCCGATCAACTCCTCGGTCTCGAGGCGCGGCCGTCCCGCCACCGGAACGCCGACGCACAGATCGTCCTGGCCGCTGTAGCGGAAGAGCAGCGTCTGGAAGGCCGCCAGGAGCACGGTGAACAACGTCGTGCCCTCGCGCAGGGCGAGGTCCCTGATCGCCCCGCTCACGATATCCGGCAGCCGGAAGGGACGGAAAGCGCCGCGGAAGGTCGCGACCGCGGGGCGCGGCCGGTCGAACGGCAGGTCGAGGTGCGCGGGCGCGCCGGCGAGACGTCGCTTCCAGTAGGTGATCTGCGCCCGCATCCGCTCTTCCTGCAGGCGCCCCAGCTCCCACGCGGCGTAATCGACGTACTGGATCGGCAGGTCGGGGAGCCGGGGCGGCGGTCCCGCGACAAATCCCTCGTACGTCGTCTGCAGCTCGCGCAGCAGGACGCCGAGCGACCATCCGTCGCCGACGATGTGATGCAGGGTCAGGACCAGGACGTGCTCCTCCCCGTCCAGGCGCAGGAGCCGCGCCCGGAAGAGCGGCCCGTGCGCCAAGTCGAATGGCGCGCCCGCCTCCTCTGCGGCCAGGCGCACGGCTTCGGTCTCCCGCGCTCCGTGCGGCAGTCCGGCCAGATCGACGCGCCGCATGCCGGGCGGCTCCACCGGCAGGACGCATTGCACCGGCTCCCCGTCCTTCACAGGGAAGACGGTCCGCAGGGCCTCGTGGCGGCCGGCGATAGTCATGAGGGAGCGCTCGAGCGCGTCTTCGTCGAGCCGACCGCGCAGACGCAGAGCCAGCGGGATGTTGTAGGCCGGGCTTCCGGGGCGCATCTGATCGATGAACCACAGGCGCCTCTGGGCGGACGACAGCGGGGCCGCCGCGCGCTCGAGCACGCGATCGATGCGGTCCTCCCGGGACCGCGAAGCGACGGTCGACTCGCCGTCGATCAGCGCCGCCAGCCCGGCGATGGTGGGCCGCTCGAACACGCGACGCACCGGGAGCTCGAACTGGAGCGCCTCGCGGACGCGGGAGACGAGCTGCAGTGCGAGGAGGGAGTGCCCGCCCGCCTCGAAGAAGTTGTCGTGGATCCCGACCCGCTCGCCGCCGATCAGATCGATCCAGATCCGTGCCAGCGCGCTCTCTGTGGCGGCGCACGGCGGCACGTGAGGGGCGGGACCGGAGACCGCGACCGTTCCCCCGCCCGGGTCGCGCGCCGGCCGGGATGCCTCCTCAAGCCCCGGGAGCGGAATCGCGGAGGGGCGCCGCGCCGGGTCGGCCAGAAAGGCCTCGAGCAGGACCTCGAAGTGGCGGGCCATCCGCTCGATCGAACTGTGATCGAACAGGTCGGTGCTGTACTCCAGGACCGCCTCCAGGGCGCCGTCCTGTTCCGAGACGATCAGCGTCAGGTCGAACGGCGTCGACCCGATCTCGAAATCCACCGACTCCGCCTGCAGGCCCTGGAGTGCCGGCGCGTCCGGCGCGCCGTCCTGCAGGACGAACATCGTTTGGAACAGCGGGTGGACGGAGGGATCGCGCTCGGGTCGCAGCGCCTCGACGATCTTCTCGAACGGCAGATCCTGTCGGGCCAGAGACTCGAGGGCGGTTCGCCGCACTCGCTGCAGGTGCTCCGCGAATGTCGGATGGCCCGACAGGTCGGCGCGCAGAACGAGGGTGTTGACGAAGACACCGATGAGCGGCTCGGTCTCGAGACGCGTGCGCCCGGCAACCGGCGTCCCGACGCACAGATCGTCCTGGCCCGTGAGGCGCCCCAGCAGTGCCTGGAACGTCGCCAGCAGGACCATGAACGGGGTGGCGTTTTGGCCTCGCGCCAGCTCCTTCAGTCGCAGGGCGCGGTCGGCCGGAACGACGAACGCAACGCGCGCGCCGCCGTAGGTTGGGGCCTGCGGGCGCGGACGATCGAGCGGCAGGCCGAGAACGGGCGGGGCCCCCTGAAGCTGCGCCCGCCAGAACTCCAGAAGCCGCTGCGGCTCGTCGCCCTGGAGCCAGAGTCTCTGCCAGTGCGCGAAGTCCGCGTACTGGATGGCCGGTTCGGGAAGGGGCGACGGCCGACCGCAGGAGAACGCGCCGTACAGCACGGACAGCTCACGATCGAACAGACCGATCGACCAGCCGTCGCCGACGATGTGGTGCATCGTCAGGACCAGGACGTGATCGTCGTCCGAAAGACGCAGGAGAACGAGCCTCACGAGCGGGCCGCGCGCCAGGTCGAACGGACGGCGGGCCTCTTCCGCCGCGCGTCGCCCGATCTCGGCCGACTGGTGATCCGCCGGGACCGCGCCGCACTCGACGACCGGCACGCTCATCGCCAGAATCGGCGCGATGATCTGAACCGGTCCCTCCGGCGCCTCGGCAAACGTCGTCCTGAGGATTTCGTGGCGCCTGATGATCTCGTCCAGGGCGCGCCCGAGCGCCTGCCGGTCCAGACGGCCGCGCAGTCTGACGGCGCGCGCCATGTTGTAGGTCGGGGCTCCGGGGGCGAGGCGATCCAGGAACCACAGGCGATGCTGCGCGAAGGACAGCGGCGGCCGGCCGCCCGCCGGTCTCCTGGGAATCGAGCCGGCTTCCTCCCCCCGCGCGGTTCGATCGCGCAGCATCCGCATCAGGATCGCGCGTCGCTCCGGGGACAGGTCGCCGACGCGATCCGGCGGATCAGGACTCTTCGACATGCGCCTGGTCCTTCCCCTCCATGAGACCCAGCATGGCGTCGAGCTCGCTCGGGGCCGCGGCGCGCACATAGGCCGTCTCCACCAGCCCGGCGAGCCCGCGGATCGTCGGCCGGTCGAGAAAGTCCTTCAGGGAGACCTCCACGCCGAGATGCGCCCGCACGCGGGAGATCAGAAGCGTGGCGAGTAGCGATTGACCGCCCGCCTCGAAGAAGTTGGCCTCGACACCCGGGGCGTCCGCGCCGAGCAGGCCGCCCCACAGCCGCGCCAGCTCCTGCTCGATCGGCGTGGCCGGCGGGGCGGCTGCCGCGCTCACCCCGCCGAGCGCCGTCTCGGGGGCCGGCAGGGCCCGGCGATCCACCTTGCCGTTGGCCGTCGTCGGCAGCGTCTCGAGCCCCACGAAGGCCGACGGCAGCATGTAATCCGGCAGCGACCGCTTCAGAAAGGCGCGCAGGTCGGCCGGCGCCGCCTCCTGGCCGGCGCGGGGCACGATGTAGGCCACCAGCCGCCCGTCTCCGCCCCCGTCCTGCCGGACCAGGACGACCGCCTCGCGCACCGCCGTATGACGCAGGAGCGCCGCCTCGATCTCCCCGGGCTCGATGCGGAAGCCGCGGATCTTCACCTGGTCGTCAATGCGGCCCAGGTACTCCAGGTCGCCGTCCTCATCGATGCGCGCCAGGTCGCCCGATCGATACAGACGCGCCCCGGGCGGGCCCGCGAACGGGTCGGGCACGAAGCGCTCGGCGGTCAGATCGGGCCGGCCGAGATAACCGCGCGCCAGGCCCGCCCCGCCCACGTAAATCTCACCCGGGACGCCGATCGGAACCGGCCGCAGCGAGGCATCGAGCAGGTGCACGCGCCAGCCGGGGATCGGCCGGCCGATCACACTCTTCGACACGTCCCGGAAATCCCCCGATTGGAGCGAATGCCAGGTGACGATCACGCTCGTTTCGGTGATGCCGTACAGGTTGACCAGAAGCGGCCGGTCCGGGTGACGCGCCAGCCACGGCCTGAGATCGTCCAGGTTCAGCGCCTCCCCGCCGACGTTCACCAGGCGCACGGCCAGAGCGTCTTGCGCGTGCCGCTCGTCCTCCTGGATCAGTTGCCGGAGCTCCGACGGTGTCAGGTTCAGGACCGTCACCCGCTCGCGGCGGAGGAGTTCGTAGAACGCTTCCGGCGACCGGCCGACCAGAGGCGGAACCAGGATGAGGCGCCCGCCGTGCAGCAGGGCGCCCCACATCTCCCAGACCGAGTAGTCGAACGCGTACGAGTGCAGCTGCGTCCACACGTCGCGCGCGTCGAACGCCAGCCGCCGACGCGTCGATTCGAAGAGCGCGGCGGCGCTCCGGTGCGTCACCGCCACGCCCTTCGGACGCCCCGTCGAGCCGCTGGTATAGATGACGTAGGCCGGGTTGTCGGAGAGCGCGGCCGGCTTCAGGTTTGCGTCGTCGCCCGCAGCGGCGGTCCCGCTGGCCGCGCCCTCCTCGTCGAGGAGGATGATCGCGGCCGCGGGCCCGGACAGCCTGTCGATCGTCCCCGCGGCGGTGATCAGCACCGTCGCCGCCGCATCCTCGAGCATGAACGCCAGTCGCTCGGCCGGGTGGGCGGCGTCGAGCGGCACGTAGGCACCGCCCGCCTTGAGGACCGCGAGGATCGCCGTGATCATCTCGATCGATCGCGGCAGGCAGATTGCCACGCGCGCCTCGGGCCCGACGCCCCGGTCGCGCAGGCGCCGCGCCAGACGGT
>DAISWT010000146.1:0-6801 GCA_036826235.1 Acidobacteriota bacterium
AATTTGGCGAGGTCCGCGTTTGTGTAGAGCTGCTGGCCAAAGGCGAGGACAGGCCACACGAGACCCGCCAGCACAACAGACACTTTCATCCTTCCCTCCCGATGCGCCTGGACGGGGCGACCGGCCGAGCGGCCCGTCTCCTCTCCCTGGCCGCCGGGCCCCACCCGAAGGAGCCCGGCTTCGAACTGCGGCGCGAAGTGATTGTCCATATACGGCGAGAGGACATGGTCGGCAATGTGATTCTTCTGCGGTCGATCTGCTGGAATGCCGCACCCGGAGCGGCTTCCATGGATTGCGTCAAAATCCGGACGGCGGCCGTGTCGGGGGCGGCCGTTGAAAGGCCGGCAGGTGGCCGCTATAATGCCGCGTTCTTCGGAGCAGCCACCCGATGGGGAACCCGACGAAGCATGCCGCCCTGAGCGCGGGGCGACAGGCGCAACGCGTCCGGCGCGCAGCCATGCTGGCGGCCCTTACCCTGGGCGGCGCGGGCTCCGCTCTTCACGCCGCGCCGGGAGTACCGGAAACCCGCACTCTCCCCAACGGCCTCAGGATCGTCATCCTGGAAGACCACACCCTGCCGCTGGTCTCGGTCAGCCTGTGGACGCACGCCGGCAGCAAGGACGAGATCGAGACCTCCGCCGGATACGCGCATTTTCTCGAGCACCTGATCCAGCGCGGAACGGACACCTCGGGCACGTTCGAGTACCAGCGGCTGGCGCACCGTTGGGGCGGTTCGCTCTCGGTCAGGGCGAACTACGATCGCACCTGCATCACCGCCACCGGCACCTCCGCCGTCCTTCAAGACATCGTGGACGCCGTCGCCGGCATGGCGCTGCGCGCCAGACTCGACGACAAGGACATTGACGGCGAGCTGGGATCGCTGACGCAGGAGGTGCACGCCTACTACGATGAGCCCTCCACGGTCGCCTTCCTGGAGGCGATGCGGTTCGCGTTCCCCAAACATCCGTACCGCTACCCGCCGCTCGGCAACCTCAGGACGATCGGCGCGCTGAAGCACGATCCCCTGGCGGCTTTCTACAGGAACCTTTATGTCCCGAACAACATGGCCCTGGTCCTGGCCGGAGACCTGGCTCCGGATCGCGCCTTGTCGATCGTCCAGCAGTTGTTCGGCAAGACGGCCGCGAGCGCCACGCTCCCTCCCCGATCGGCGACGCCGACGGGGTTCACGGGACATGACGACAAGGAGAAGCGGCTCGAGATCACCCAGCCGTGGACCACCCTGACGTTCGTTGGCCCGGGCTACCGGCACCCGGACAGACCGGCGTTCGAGATCCTGGCGAGGGCGCTCGGAGACCCGGGCGGCTCCCCCCTTCAGGGCGCCCTGTTGCGCGCCAAGGCCGGTCTCTCGGCCCAGGTGGCGTACTACGGCCTGGAGGATGCCGGGGTTCTCTACGTCGGCCTGGTTCCTTCGACGGCCGAGCTGTCCTACGCGGCGGCAACCGCGGCCCTGGACGAGATCACCGCCTTCAGGAAGCGCGGGATGAAGGACGACGAGGTCGGCGTTCAGGTCGGAAGAATTCTCAGGGAAGAACGTCTCAAGGCGGAGCGTCTGGCCGATCTCTCGGAGGCGCTGGGCGAGGCCGCGCTGTTCGGGGGGGTACGCTATTACTGGGACCTGCCCGCGGTTTACACGCGCCTCACTGCCGCCGACGTCAACCGGGTCGCCGCGAAATACCTGGTCGGCGAAAACCTGCGGCTCGTCGTGCTCGCCCCGAAGGCGGCCGGACCCTCCAAGGACGAGGACAAGAACCGCTTCCACGAGTCTCTCGACGCGCTGGGCGGCATGGCGAAGGACGCCCCGCCGGCGCTCGATCGGAGGCTCTACGGCAGCGAAGAGGCGGGGCGCCCGCAACCGGACTCCTGGGGTGACCCGCGCGACGCCGGCGGTCTCAAGCCGCCGGCCCGGGCGGCGCTCGACAACGGCCTGGCGACGGTCGTTCAAGAGGACCATCGCCACTCCCTCGCGGCGGTGTCGGTGCAGCTCCCATTCGGGTCGGGGGACGACCCGGCGGGCAAGGAAGGCCTGGCGTATGTGGCCGCGCACCTCCTGTCCCCGACCCCGACGCCCGCGGGCCGCGGAGAGGTCGTCCGGATCGGCGAACGAGTGCTCTTTCTTCCGGAGATCCAGGTGTCGCGCGACCTGACCGAGATCCGCTTCATGGTGTCGCCCGCCGACCTGCGCTCCGGCGTACAGTCTCTGTCGGCTGCGCTCGAGCGTCCGGGGGTGAGCGACGCCTCGTTCGAGGCGGTGCGCAAGGGCAGCAGCGAGGCGCTCGGCCGCGCCGGCAGCGACATCTCCTTCGTGACGCTCGAGCTGTTCCGCGAGAAGGTCTACGCCGGGCATGCGTACGGTCATCCGGTCGTCGGCACCGCCCCCGGTCTGTCCTCTCTGACCCGCGGGGACGTCGAGACGTTCCTCAAGAAGCACCTGCGTCCGGGCAGGACCGTCCTGTCGGTCGCCGGCGACGTCACCGCAGCCGCCGTCCAGAAGCTGGCGCAGGACCTGCTAGGCGACTGGAAGGACGATCCGCCGACGACACCGTCCCCCGCACCCACCCCGAAGGGAGCGCCCTCGGCGAACGCCGGCGCCCAGGCCGGCGAGTTCACGCGCCTGGTGGACGCGTCACAGAGCAGCGTGCTGGTCGGCGTCCCCGGACCCGCCATCCTCGATCCGGAGTTCGACGACCTGCGCCTTCTGGCGGCCGCGCTGACCATCCTGTCCTTCGAGGACGTGGTGTTCACCCGGCGCGCCGCTTTCTCCGCGACGGCGATCCCGGAGGCATTGCGCGCCGGCGGTTCGCTGGGGCTGGTGGTGATCGCCCCGCATCTCAGGCGGGACGAGGCGGTGTTCGACGTGCAGAAGCTCATGCGCCGGCTGGCGATGGAGACGAGACAGCAGAAGGAGGTCGACGATTTCGCGCGAGTGGAAGCGGCGCGCCAGGCATCGGCTTTCCAGGGCGTGCTGGCCATGGCCAGCACGCTCGGTTACCGCGAGTCGACCGGCCTGGGAGCCCTCTCCGTCGGCAGGACCATCGCCCCCTCGGCTTCCCCTTCCCCGGCCCGCCTGAAGGAGATCGCGGCCCGTTACCTGCGCCCCGAGGCCTGGGTGATCGTCAAGGTCGGCCCGCCGTCCCGTTAGTCAGGAGCTTGTCCGGGATCGGACGTAGGTCCCGCTCCGCCCGCCGCTCTTGCGAATCAGACGGATCGACCCCAGTGTCATGCCACGATCAATGGACTTGGCCATGTCGTAGAGGGTCAGCAGCGCGGCGCTCACGGCCACCAGCGCCTCCATCTCCACGCCGGTGCTCCAGCGCGCACGGGTGGCGGCCGTGACCAGCAGGGTGCGGCGATCGATCCCGAACCGGACCTCGACGCCGACGTGCTCGAGCGGGACTCCGTGGCACAGAGGAATCAGCTCGGCGGTCTTCTTGGCGGCGGACAGGCCGGCAACCTGCGCCAGGGCCACGGCGTCCCCCTTGGCGATCGACCGCGCCCGGATCGCCCGGTACGCCGCGCGGCTCATCCGGATCGCCCCGGAGGCCACCGCCTCCCTCACGGTCAGCGGTTTGCCGCCGACGTCCACCATGCGCGCCCGGCCGCGCGCGTCCAGGTGAGTGAGCCTCCGCCGCTGGTTCGGCTTCCTGCCCGCCACGCGACTCATGGCCCTTGTGCGGCCAGGATCGACCCGGCGCGAGCCAGGTCGTCCGGCGTGTTCACGTTCAGGAACATCTCCTCGCCCCCGAAACGCCGCAGCTCATCGTCCTCGAGGATGCGGCAGTCCACCGCCCCGAGAAAACCGTGTATCGAGCCCGAGCCCGACGCCAGATGACGCGTCATGGCCGGCAGGCACCCCACCGTGTAGGCGGCGGCGAGCACCTGCATCTCCCCCGCCGCCCGGGGCACCACCGCGTCGTGGCCATTCGCCTCGGCCGCAATGAACCGCAGCAGGGCGGCCGGGACCAGGGGCAGGTCGCATGCCAGGGCGACGGCGACGCGTGTGCCGCACGACGTCAATCCATGACGGAGGGCCGGGAGCGGTCCGGCACGCTCGCCGGCCCCGTCGCTCTCGTCCTCCCACCGCGCGTCCTCGACCCCCGCGGCGGGCCGCCGGGCGCCGACGATCAGCGGCACGCCCCCGGCCTGTCGCACCACCTGCACGGCCCGCTCCAGGAGCGTCCGGCCGCAGAGCCGGACCAGAGCCTTGTCGCAACCCATCCTCGAGGCCTGACCGCCGGCGAGAACCAGTCCCGTCCACACGCTCCGGAGAATAGCACGCCGGCCCGGCCGGGTCATGAGAGTAGAATCCGATACCGGAGACCGTCTCGTGGCACCCTTCCAGACACCGTCGAGTGAAGCCGCTCCGGCGCGCGCGGGGCGCGCCTACTCGCACGTCATCCGGCGCTTCGTGCGGCTGGGCGCCCTCGACGACGTCAGGCGTCTCCTGGACCGCATGCACCCGGCGGACGTGGTGGAGATCCTCAGGACGCTCGCCCCGGCCGAGCGCAAGGCGTTCATCGACATCCTGGTGGCGCACGATCGGGCCGGCGGCGTGCTGGCGGATCTGCCGGAGCCGCAGGCCGTCGACATCCTCTCCCAGGTGAGCGACGAGCGGATCGCCTCCCTGGTCTCGCGCCAGGCGCCGGACGAGGCCGCTCATCTCCTCGGACTCCTGGACGAGAAGCGGGTCGACGCCGTGCTGAAGCTCCTGGACGAGAAGACCGCCGCCACCCTCGACCGGCTGCTGACGTACGGACGGGAGACGGCCGGGGGCATGATGACCACGCGCTTCCTGGCGCTCGACCGGCACACCCGGGTCGGGGACGCGATCGGGCGCATCCGCGGCGAGCCCGAGGCGGAGATGGTCTTCTACCTGTATGTCGTGGACGAGGCGCTGAGGCTGGAGGGGGTCGTGTCGCTCCGGCAGCTGGTCCTGGCGCGCCAGGATCAGGAGCTGCGCGAGATCATGAACCCGAAAGTGATCCGCGTGCGCGTCGACACGCCGCGCGCCGAGGTGGCGGACGTGATTGCGCGCTACAACCTGCTGGCGCTCCCGGTCGTCGATGCCGGCAACGTGCTCGCCGGCATCATCACGGTGGATGACGCGATCGACGCCATCAGCGACGAGACCACGCGCGACATGTATCACATGGCCGGTCTGACCGCGGAGGACCGTATCGCCACACCCACGGGCGAATCGGTGCGGCGGCGGCTGCCGTGGATGGTGATCAATCTCGCCACCGCGATCCTCGCCTCCTGGGTCATCTCGTTCTTCGAGGCCTCCATCGCTCAGGTCGTGGCGCTGGCGACGCTGATGCCGATCGTGGCCAGCATGGGCGGCATCGGCGCCACCCAGGCCTCCACCGTGATCGTTCGCGGCATCGCCCTCGGGGAGATCGATTTCTCCACGGCCCGTCGCGCCCTGTTCAAGGAGATCGCCGTCGGCGTGGCCGTCGGCCTCGCCACCGGTCTCCTGATGGCGCTCATCGCGATCCTGTGGAAGGGGAACCCCTGGCTGGGAGCGATCATCTGCCTGGCCATGATCATCAACCTGTTCGTCGGCGGGGCCTCCGGGGCCGCCGTGCCGCTCCTGCTGAAGTGGATGCGTCTCGACCCGGCCCTGGGATCGAGCGTCATCGTGACCACCTTCACCGACTGCTGCGGGTTCATGTCATTCCTGGGCCTCGGCACGATCCTCCTCAATTATCTGAAATGATCTGATGAGCGACACGCCGCACCCGACGACCCCGGATCTCCGATCGGACCCCGACGTTCCTGGCGGGATCCGCTACGATCCGGACCTGGCGGTGCACGAGCCCGCCGAGACGCCCGGCGAGCCGTCGGCGCCGTCGCGCCGCCGCTCCCCGCTGGTCCTGTTTCCCCTCGGTCTCCTGGTCCTGGCGATCATCGTCTACCTGCTGTTCGGGCTGATCGCCAGCGAAGGGAAGACCTCGTCCGACTACCTGGACGAGATCCGGATGCGCCGGGCGGACGCCTGGCAAACCGCCTACGAGCTGTCGAGGATGCTGCCGGGGGAGGATGCGTCGCGGCGCGAACGCCGATTCGTCCCGGAGCTGATCGAACTGTTCAAAGCGTCGCGCGACGATGACCCGCGTCTGCGCCGCTACCTGGCGCTGGCGCTCGGCGAGGTGCGCGATGCGAGCGCCGTCGCCGTCCTGGTCGATTCGCTCGGCGACTCCGACGAGCAGACGAAGATTTACTCCGTGTGGGCCCTGGGAGCGATCGGCGACCCGGGCGCCGCACCCGCGCTCGTTCCCCTTCTGGATCAGCCCGACCCCGGTGTCCGCAAGATCGCGGCCTATGCCCTGGGCGTGCTCGACTCCGGCGCGTCGATCGGGCCGCTCAGGACACTGTTGAACGATCCGGTCGAGGACGTCGCCTGGAACGCGGCCCTGGCGCTGGCGCGCCTTGGCGACCGGACGGGTCTTCCCCTCCTGGCGCGCATGCTCGACCGCTCGTACCTCGAGGGCGTGCGGCGACCCGACGAGTCGGGCCAGGCACGCGGTCTGACCGAGGGCCAGCAGCAGGAGGCGATCCTGAATGCCCTGAGCGCCATCGCCCAGCTGCGCGACCGGGATCATCTGGCCGCCGTGCATCGACTGCGTGACTTCGACCCGGACCTGCGGGTCCGCCAGGCCGCCTTCGAGACCCTCGCCGCGGTCCAGGAACCTCCCGCATCGGACTGAGCCGCTTCGTCCTGTTGACCTTGAGCGGGACCAGGGTCCGGTATTGACAGCCCGCCCGATTCGGTCGAAGATACCT
>DAISWT010000147.1:0-6675 GCA_036826235.1 Acidobacteriota bacterium
AGTAATTGCCGGCGTTGAGCAACAAGGGGCTCGCGGCGGTGATCGACTCGCCGGGGGCTATCAGCGTCGGGTGGTAGAGAAGCTCCTCGAAGATGCCGCGCGAGGAGAAGCGCGACAGGCGGGCGTCCTTGCGCGACGATCCGACGCCGATCACCCACGGCGCCACGGCGTACGGGTTGAGCGTGTCGGGAGAGGGCCCCTGGTTCCCGGCGGCGAAGACCACCGTGATTCCGGAGTCGTGCAGCTGCCGGGTGGCGATGTTGACCGGGTCGTCGGGGTCGAAAAAGCCCTGCGTGCCCCAGGAGCAGTTCACCACCCGCACGCCATAGCGCGCGGCGTTCTGGAGGATGTAGTCGAACCCCTCCAGGACGTTCACGATGAACAGGTCCCCGGCCGACAGCCCCAGGATCGAGGCCCCGGGCGCCACGCCCCGGTACGTCCCGCCGCTCGCCACCCCGCTCCCCGCCGCCACCGAGGCGACGAACGTCCCGTGGCCCAGGACCAGGTCGGTGTCCGGCAGACCCTCCACAGTCAGAGGGTACGTGAAGCCGATCCCGCCGCCGAGGGCGGTGCCGAGACGCACGTTGCCGACCACCTTGCTGCCGAACGGCAGATCGGGGTGCGTCGCGTCCACCCCGGTGTCGAGGACCGCGATGGTGACGCCCGCCCCCGACAGGGGCCCCACGAACGGCACGCTCAGAAACGGATCGGCCTCCACCTCATTGAGACCGATGAGCGCCCGGCTCTCGGCGTCGAAGAACGACAGGGTGCGGTTGGCGAACACCGAACGGACCGCCGGCAGGGCCGCGATGCGCACGATCTGATCGCGCGTGGCGTTGATCACCACCATCGGCAGCCGGCGGAACATGGTGCCGCCCGGGATCCCCAGGGCCTGGAGATTGGCCAGGTCGAGCGCCGTCGGCGCCGCCCGGTAGGTGACGATGACGTTGAGCCAGGAGGTGTCGGGCAGGAACGACAGCCGGCTCAGGAGATCGAGATCGATGTCCGCGATGCCGGTCTGGAGGGGGTCATCGAACAGCAGGGCGCCGACGTCGTTCCAGCGGAGTCCTCCGGGGTCGTTCCAGTGGAGGCCGGTGGCGTCGCTCCACAGCAGGCCACCGACGTCGTTCCAGCGCAATCCTCCGACGTCGTTCCAGCGCAACCCGCCGACGTCGTTCCAGCGCAACCCGCCGACGTCGTTCCAGCGCAGCCCCCCGACGTCGTTCCAGCGCAGAGCGGAGGCGTCGGTGACATAGGGCCCGGCCAGGGCGGGAGCCGCAGCGAACAGGGAAAGGAGGTGGACGAGAATCAGGGCCGCGGCCAGCGACCTGCCGCGGGCTCGCCTCACAAGGCGTGTCATTCGGTGTAGACGCTTCATGCTCCCTCCCACGACGCCGTCCCGGAAAGCGAGACGGCGCTCATCTCATGGCGGCGTCCGCGCCCCGGCGGGGCGCGCGCCGCGCCGGCTGTCCGGCCGCGGGCGCTTCCTGGCCGGGGGCCGCCACCGCCGCCAGCGCTTCGTCGTAAGCGCGGCGCGACTCTCGTTGCGGTCCTGCGCCCCGCTCGTCGGCGAGCGCCTGGCGGAGCCGGGCGAACTCCTGGTCGATGCCTCCGCGGTCGCCGAGCGCCCCGAGCGCCCGCATCAGGCGGCACGAGGCCTGTTCGTCGAAAGGATCCCGCTCGACGAGGGTCCGGAAGCAGGCGGCGCCCGCCTCGGCGCCGCCACACTCCAGGTGGAGATTCCCCGCCTCGCCTAGCACGGCGAGGTACAGGCTCTCGTAGCGGGCCCTCGGCGCCTCGATCCAGTCACCGTATTCCTCCTCCATCAGCGGGCCGCGGTAGAGAGCGATCGCCGCGTCGTAGTCGGCCAGGGCACCTGCCACGTCCTGGCCCGACACCTTGCGCCGGGCGGAGCGCACCCGCTCCTCGAAGGCGTCCAGGTCGATGTCATAGCGGTACGCCGGGTTCAGGAGATACGCCCCGCGCTCGCACTGGATGAAGTTCTTCGGGACGTTGTGCCCGTGGTTGAGGACGCGGCGCAGGATGGAGATCGTCGGATAGAAGTTCCGCTCGATCACCGACGGCCGGGCATTCCCCCAGAGGGCGTCGGCGAGCCCGTCCCGCGTGGCGCGGTGATCGGGCGCCACCGCCAGGTAGCAGAACACCTGGATCGCGCGGCGGATGGTCCGGGCCTGCGCCGGGAACTTTCGCTGCGCGTCGCGGTACACCTCGATCGGCCCCAGGAGCCGCACCGTCAGGTCGGCGGCCGAGCCTGTGGCCGCCTCCACCCCGGCGTCGCCGCGCACGACGGCCGAGGGGGCCGTGCCGGACGGCGCGGCCACGCCTGCAGGCCGGCCTCCGATCGGCGCGTCTTCGAGGTAGGAGGGCGGGCTCGCCAGGGACGCCAACAGCTTGCGGAACCCCGTGTCCAGGGACGCGACGCGCAACACCGTCGCCTGATAATCATGGCGTGCCGCGATCTCCAGAGCCTGGAGGCCCTGCGCCACCGCGCGAAGGCGGTCGCGCTCCTGGTGGCGGGCCAGGGCGAGCCACAGACGAGCCTCGCATTCGTGATAGGCGCGGCCGGTCGAGGAGAAAAAGGCGGCCGCCTCCGCGAGCGCCCTCACCGCCCGCGGCGCGGCGCGGGCGCGCACGCGTACCTCGCCTAAGGCCAGAAGAGCGTGGGCCGCGCCCTCCGCGTCGTCGGCGGCGCGGCGGCGCTTCGCGGCCTCCGCCGCAAGCGTCTCCGCCTCGCCGTGGTTGCCTCGCCGGGCGGCCAGGATCGCCTCCTCCCCCGACAGACCGTCGAGCAGGTCGATAAGCCCCAGCTCGGTCAGCAGGGCGCGGGCCCGGGCGTAGCATTCGCCCGCTGTCTTCAAGTCGCCGCGCTCGCGGTTCAGGTTCCCCTCTTCCTCCAGGACGTCGGCGAGCAGCCCCTCGAGCCGCCACTTCTGGGCGATCTCGCGCGCGTCGCCGAGCAGCGACGAGGCGCGGGCGTACTCGCCATGACGCGTCGCGATGCGCGCCAGGTTCAGGTAGGCGGCGCCCTCCTCCGGTCCCAGGCGCAGGTTCTCCTCGCTCGTCAGGATGCGGAAGCACTCGGAGGCGCGCCGGAAATCGCCCGCCACGGCGTGCGGCAGTCCGAGGTTGTGGGCGATCATCAGGATGAGATGATCATCGCCCGCCGCCCGGGCGCTGGCCAGGGCCTCCTGCCAGAGGGCGATCGCCTCGGCGGCGCGATCCTGCCGGTAGCGGACGATCGCCAGCGTGTTCAGGACGCGGGCCCGCAGGGCGGGGTCCCCATCCTTGAGCTCCGCCATGGCCTTCACCGCCGTCTGCTCGGCGCGCGCCACCTCGCCGACCTTCACGAGAGAGTAGGCCAGGCCCTGCAGCGCCGCGGCCCGGGCATCGCCTTTGATCGTCCCGGCCGCTTCGCCGCGCGCCGCCAGGGCGGCCTCGAAGTGGCCCACGGCGGCGGTGTGATCGCCCGCCAGGCGGCAGGCCTCGCCGAGGAGCGCCGCGGCCATCGGCGGCCGCGCCCCGCGCGTCGAGAGGAACAGCGCCGCTTCGCGGATCGCTCCCGGCATTCCGGCCCGCAGCAGGGTCTCGCCGCGGCGCTGCAGGAGGTCGGAAGTTTCCTTAAGACTCTCGGCCGCCATGAAGTGCGACAGGGCCTGGGCGAAGTCACCGCGCCGCGCGAAGGCGCGCCCGTAGCGCCGATCGAGCGCCTTCGTTCCGTCGGCGCCGCTCGCAGCGCGGAGCTTGCGGCGCAGGAAGTCGAGGAACAGCGGATCGTAGGCGTAGTAAGCGCCGCGGCTCTCCAGGGCGGAGACGAACAGGTGCCGGCGCACCAGTTCCGCGAGGAGGGAGTGCACATCGAAACCCTGAAGAACCTCGGCGCAGACCTCAGGGTCGATCGCCGGCGGCGGGCAGGAGCCCAGCAGGAACTCGCGCATCACCACGGACTCGGCCGCCAGGACCTCTTCGCTGAAGTAGTCGAAGATCTCCGGCTCGGTGCGCGCGAACAACGCCTCAGGCAGGTCCGCGGCGCTCGCCTCGAGCCGCGCCGTCTGCCGCAGGAGCTGGAGGGCCGTGACCCACCCGCGCGTGCGGGCGTGGAGTCTCTCCACCGCCTCCTCTCGCGCCGGCAGGCCGAAGGTCTCGCGGAGCAGAGTGCCCGTCTCCTCGGGCGTGAACAGGAGGTCGTCTCCTTCGATCAGCGTGACGCCATTCCCCGCCAGCGACTTGAGGCCGAGGTCCGGGAGCGAGCGGCCCGCCAGAATCAGGTGGATCGCACCGGGCAGGCCGGCCACGAGCCGCCGCAGCGCCCGCACGCAGGGCTCGGACTCCTCCAGGTGCTGCACCCCGTCCAGCACCAGGACGATGTTTCCGCTGAGCGACTCGTCCGCGTCGCCGATGAAGACGTCCGCCATGCGCTCCGCTTCCTGCGGCCGGCACCGCAGGGTTTCCCACAGCCCCTGGCTGCGCTCGCCGAACTCGGGAGCGTGCTCGGCGATCCCCTGGACGAGGTAGCGGAAGAAGACGGAGGGGTCGCGGTCCGACGGGTCGAGCGAGTACCAGACCGAGTCTTCCCCGGACTCCTGCAGGAACTGAGCCAAGAGCGCGGTCTTGCCGTAGCCCGGTCCGGCCAGGACGACCGTGGCGCGCCTCTCGAGGCCGGCACGCAGACGGTCCATGAGCCGCGGGCGCCGCAGATGCAGCGGCCCGGTCGCGTGCGGCAGAAGCTTGGCGGCGAGCAGAGTCGCGGAGCGAATCACGACGGCGGCCTCCCCGACGCGGCCATCGGCGCCGCGGCGCGCCCGAGTCCTGACGATGGCCGACTTGTGTCAAAAGTCCTGATTTCCCCGTAATAATGAGGCGGGAACCTCCCGGGATGTATCAGGTGAATTCCTGAAACCTGCCCGGGAAGATCATGGAGAGCGGCGACGCGGCTAGCGGGCGGCCTCGCAGTACAATTGAGGGCGCATGTCGATTCTGAAGTTTCTCGGTTACGACCCGGACCGGATGGCCACGGAGCATGAATCCACCGAGACCGTCCGGAAGATCGTCGCGGCCCTCGATCGGCTCGAGCCCGACCGTGCCCGCCATATCGCCATCTTCGCCTACATCCTCAGCCGCGTGGCGCGCGCCGACCTCGTGATCAGCGATGCCGAGACCCGGGCCATGGAAGCCATTGTCATGCAGGCGGGCGGGCTCGCTCCCGAGCAGGCGATCCTGGTGGTCCAGATGGCCAAGACGCAGGCCATCCTGTTCGGCGGCACGGAGAACTACCTCGTGACGCGGGAGTTCAACAGACTGGCGACCCGGGAGGAGAAGCTGGCCCTGCTGCGCTGCCTGTTCGCCGTCTCGGCCTCCGACGATTCGATCTCGGTCAAGGAAGACAACGAGATCCGCCGCATCGCCGACGAGCTCCGCCTGACCCACGCGGATTTCATCGCCGCTCGATCGGAATTCCGCGACCGCCTCTCGGTGCTCCGGAAGCCGCCGGAGGACGGCCGCTAAGGGCGAAGCAGACGCCGCGATAGCCTCCGCACCCGCGAGAAGTGCGATACGAGCGGGAGCTCCTGGTGGATCAAGACCGCTTCTTCTTCACACGGTAGGTAGGCAGCTCCTCCCGCAGCACGCGCCGCAGCGTGTCCTCGAGAGGGTTGTCCTCGGAGCTCATGCGTTCCCTGAGGGTCCGATTGATGAGTGTCTGGTAGTTCCCACCGCCTGCCTTGTGGACCTGGGACTTGAACCACGCCAGAACATCATCGTCCAGTCGGATGGTAATCCGAGTCTTGCCTGTCGAGGTTTTGACTACCGGCCCGCGCCGTCCGCGACTGAAGTCGTATTCCTTCCGCATGGCTCAGCCCTCATATTGCCGCCGCTCACTACGGCTTGCCCTGCGAGCGGAGATGATTCGGATCCTGACGTCCCGCCACACGTAGACCACAACGAGAACGCGAGCCTGGGCGTCGCTCCCTATCGTGACGAACCGGGATTCCTCCGTTCCTTCATCCGGAACGTTTACCGCGAGGGGATCATCGAAGATGGTCGCGGCATCCGCGAAGTCCACACCGTGCTTCCTCAGGTTGGCGCGGGCTCACTCGCTAATGATATGCACAAATGTGCATATCGTCAACTACCCCGCCCTCCTGAACATCCCGTACCGCTCCTCCACGAACTCCCGGTTCGGCCGCAGCGCCGGGTCGCGCGGCAGCAGGAGGCGCGCGCACCCATCGGGTCGTCCGGCTCGCGGAGAACGTCCGGGCGCAGCTCCACAGCCAGGTCCGGCCGCACGCCCAGGACGTGCCCGTGCGGAGCATCGTCAAGCTCGGGAAGCGGGGGACCCCATCCTTGACCACCGCGCCGCACTTCAAGACGACGAAGAAAGGCTTCGCCGTCTCCCCGATCATCCCGGTGAGGGACTTCCGGCCGTCTGGGCCACCGGCGCCGGGAATCCGCGCTTGCGCATCAGGGCCGCGATTCCCGGATCGCGGCCGCGGAAATTGCGATAGTCCTCGGCGGGATCGATGGTGTTCCCCGTCGAGAAGACGTTGTCGAGCAGGCGCTTCGCGACGGCCTTGTCGTACGGTCCGCCGGCCTCCAGAAACGCCTCCCAGGCGTCGGCCGAGAGCGTGTCGGACCAGAGATAGCTGTAGTAGCCGGCGG
>DAISWT010000148.1:0-6622 GCA_036826235.1 Acidobacteriota bacterium
GCGGCAAGAGCTTCACCATCGCCTGGCTCGCCCACCGGCTGGCGACGCTCCACGATGCCGACGACCGGCGTGTCTTCGACTCGATTGTGGTCATCACCGACCGGCGCATCCTCGACCGCCAGCTCCAGACCACCATGCGCCAGTTCGAGCAGACGCTCGGCGTGGTGGAGAACATCGACACCACCTCGCGCCAGCTCAAGGAGGCGCTCGAGTCCGGCAAGACGATCATCGTGACCACGCTCCAGAAATTCCCGGTGATCGCCAGGGAGATCGGCGAGCTGCCCGGCAAGCGCTTCGCGGTGATCGTGGACGAGGCGCACTCCTCGCAGTCGGGCGAGACCACGAAGAGCCTGAAGGCCGTGCTCGCCTCCGCCTCTCTCGAGGAGGCGGAGGCGCAGGAAGCCGGGAAGGAGACTCCCGAGGAGGAATTGGAGAGCGCGATCCTGGCCGAGATGGAGAAGCGCGGGCGGCTGCCGAACCTCTCGACCTTCGCCTTCACCGCCACTCCCAAGCCGAAGACGCTGGAGCTGTTCGGCACCAAGCGTCCCGACGGGCAGTTCGAGCCCTTCCACCGCTATAGCATGCGCCAGGCGATCGAGGAAGGGTTCATCCTCGATGTGCTGGCGAACTACACCACCTACACGGCCTACTGGCGGCTGCTCAAGAAAGTCGAGAACGATCCACGTTACGACAAGAAGAAGGCCGAGTACCTGCTCAAGTCGTTCGTCGAGCTGCACGCGCACGCCATCGGCGAGAAGACGCGCATCATGGTCGAACACTTCGCCGCGCAGGTTCAGGGGGAGATTGGCGGCAAGGCCAAGGCGATGATCGTCACCCGCTCGCGCCTGCACGCGGTGCGGTACAAGCTGGCGGCGGACAAGTACCTGAAGGAGCGCGGCTACGCGTTCAAGGCCCTCGTGGCGTTCTCGGGCCCGGTCCCGGACAGCGGCGGGCCCTACACGGAGCCCGGGATGAACGGCTTCCCGGAGACGCAGACCGCCAGGACCTTCGAGCGTCCCGAGTACCGCTTCCTGATCGTGGCCAACAAGTTCCAGACCGGGTTCGATCAGCCGCTCCTCCACACGATGTACGTGGACAAGAAGCTCGGCGGCGTGAACGCGGTGCAGACGCTGTCGCGACTGAACCGCACCTATCCAGGGAAGAACGGCACGATGGTGCTCGATTTCGCCAATGGTGCCGACGAGATCAAGGCGGCCTTCGAGCCGTACTACGAGACGACGCTTCTGTCCGAGGCGACCGACCCGAATCTGCTGTATGAAATGCAGGGCAGGCTGGCGGCCTTCCCCGTCTACACGCAGGGCGACGTGGACCGCTTCGCGAAGATCTACTTCGACCCCAAGGCGATGCAGGACCGACTCTACGCCGCGCTCGCGCCGGTGGTCGAACGGTTCGGGACGCTCTCTCCGGAAGAACGGCACGACTTCCGCGGCCAGCTGGCCGACTACGCCCGGCTCTATGCCTTCCTGGCGCAAGTGCTGACCTTCGCCGATACCGATCTCGAGAAACTCTATGTGTTCGCCCGCCACCTCCGGCGGCTTCTTCCCGGGGACCGGGACGAGCTGCCGCGCGAGGTGCAGCAGAACATCGACATGGAGTCGTACCGCATCCAGCAGACCGGCAGCGGCAAGATCGTGCTCGATCGCAAGACCGGCCTGCTCGATCCGGCCGGGACGAACGGTGGTCGGGGGGCCGCACCGCAGGAGATCGAGGCGCTCTCCCGCATCATCGCCGAGCTGAACGAGCGCTTCGGGCTCAACCTCGGGCCGGAGCACCGCATCACGCTCGGCCAGATGATGGAGCGGCTCGACGCCGACCCGGGCCTCGACGCCAGCGCGCGGGTCAACACGCGCGAGAACGTGCGTCTCACCTTCAACCAGAAAGTCGAGCAGGTGATTCAGGAGATCGTCGACTCGAACTTCGATCTCTACAAGCGGATCACCGACGACCGGACCTTCGGGGAGGCGATCAAGGACTTCCTGTTCGACCAGTACCTGCGGGCGCACCGCCAGGCCGAGGAGCTGATCAAGCGCGGCGAGTCCAAGACGCTCGAGTTCAAGTCGACGCTGCGCTGGAACCTCAAGGAGAACCGTCAGGACGACAAGAGCGTCACGCATGCCGTCCTGAAGACCATCGCGGCGTTTCTCAACACGGAAGGCGGAGATCTGCTCATCGGCGTCGCGGATGACGGCTCGATCGTCGGCATCGACCACGACCGCCTCGAGGACGACGACAAATTCATGCGCCACCTGGCGCAGGTGGTCCGCAACGGTCTCGGCGACCGGGCCGGCACCTGCATCGATCCGAAGACGCAGATCGTGCGGGGCAAGACCGTGTGCGTCGTGAGCTGTCAGCGCAGTCCCGAGCCGGTATTCCTCAGGTGGAAAGGATTGGGGACCGATGGCGAAGGCGACTTCTTCGTCCGCAGCGGCCCGGGGAGTGTGCGCCTGCCGCCCGACAGTGCCAAGGAGTACATCCGGACACGCTTCCTGGCAATGCCCGCAACTCCACCTACGCCAACAGAGGGGGTTGTGTAAATGCCGACTATGAGGTCGAGGGGCCGTCGACACCTGATGCTCCAGCACCTCGAGGGCATCTCATGGCGAATCCTCGAGGCGTATCCCCAACTGCTCCGCGAAATCATTCGGAAGAAGTCTGGTGTATACGCCCTCTACCGTAAGGAAAGGCTGTACTACGTTGGCCTCGCGAGCAATCTCATGGGACGCATCAAGGCACACCTGCGCGACCGGCACCACGGGTCCTGGGACCGGTTCAATGTGTACCTCACGGCTCAGACCGACCACATCAAAGAGCTTGAAGCGCTCGTTCTCCGAATCGTGAATCCGGCCGGCAACAAGCAGATCGGTCGCTTCCCGCACGCAGAGGACCTTGCCCTCAAGCTGAATCGCCGGATGAGCGACGCTGACGCCGATCGGCGCGCTCGGCTCCTGGGTGGTCATGTCGCACGGAGGCGTCGCCGTGCCAAGACCTCTCGGGCGCGAGGGACCATGGTCCTGTCCGGCGTGGTCGATCGACTTATTCCGCTTCGTGGTCGAGGGCGCCATGGGCATCTCAAGGCCACGCTCCGGACTGACGGACGAATCAGGTTCAAGAAGCACATTTATGACTCCCCGTCGGCCGCAGCGTCGGCAGCCACCGGCGTGAATCGAAATGGCTGGACGTTCTGGCAGTATCGCGACGAACGCAGACGTTGGACGGCGCTCAAGCGGTTGAGAAGGTGACCCGCGTGAGGCCACGTAAAACCGGCTGAGATTGGCGATGGGCGGCGGGCATGTAGTGGAAGGGCATCCGCTAAGCTGGACGCGACCGCACAAGTCGCCCTACAAGTCACCCCACAAGTGACCCTACAAGTCAGGACCATCCGTGCGGGGTTTGCGGTTTTGTGACGGGTCATCAAGGGGGCAAGCGCTCATCACCCATGGACCGCAGTGTCCTCCACGTCGACATCGCCGCCTTCCCGATCGCCGTCGAGCGCGTGATCGATCGCGGCCTGCGCGGCCGGCCGGTGCTGGTGGCGCCGCCGGGGTCGGCGCGCGCGCCGGTGCTGGTGGTGTCGCAGGAGGCGGCGCGGGAGGGGGTGCGGGCGGGGATGCCGCTGCCCGTCGCTCTGCGGCGCTGCCCGGGGGCGACGGTGCTCCATCCAAACGAGCCGCTCTACAAGCGCGCCACGGGCGCGGTCCTCGCGCTCCTGGGCGGGTACTCGCCGCTGGTCGAGCCGGCCGCGCTGGGACAGACCTTCCTCGATCTCACCGGCACGACGCGGCTGTTCGGCGCGGCGCAGGACGCGGCGGCGCGCATCCGCAGGGAGATCGAGACGCGGCTGAGGCTGCGGCCGACGGTGGGGCTGGCGACGAGCAAATTGGTGAGTCGCGTTGCGGCGCGGGTGATCCGGCCGGACGGGCTGTGCGACGTCTTCCCTGGATCGGAGGCGCCTTTTCTGGCGCCCCTTCCGGTGGGATTGCTGCCGGCGGCGCGCGGCACAACACGCGAGCGTCTTCTGGATCTCAACGTCGGGCGGGTGGCCGATCTGCTGCGCTTCTCGCCGGCGCAGCTTCTGGTCGCCTTCGGGGCTCACGGCGGGCGGCTGCGCTGTCAGGCGCTCGGGATCGACGCCTCGCCAGTCCGACCGCCGGAGGCGGCGACGGCGGTGGTGGAGGAGGAGACGCTCGCCGAGGACTCGAACGAGGAGAGAGCACTGCTGCGGGCGCTTTTCGGTCTGTGCGAGCGGGCGGGGGCGCGGCTGCGGCGGCTCGAGGCGCGGGCCGGCCGGCTGCGGGTGACGCTGCGCCATAGCGACGACGTCGTAGAGCACCGCGAGGAGCGTCTGGCTCTGCCTGTCGCCGCCGACCTTCTGCTGTTCGCGCAGGCGCGGGCGATCTGCGAGCGGGCGCGGGCGCGCCGGGTGCGGGTGCGCTGGATCGAGCTGCGCTGCCTGGAGGTCGCGGGCGCACCGCGGCAGCTGACGCTGTTCGGCCCGGAGGCGTTCGACGAAAGGGCGTCCGACGGTGGCGCCGCCGACTCGCTGGCCGACGCGGTCGATCGGATCCGCGGACGCTTCGGCGGCCGGGCGATCGTCTCCGGCAGGATGTTCGCGGGGAAGACGGCATGAGCGGTCGCGATCGTGACACGACGGAAGCCCGGAGAATCGATCTGCGCACCCCGCTGAGCCTGCGGTCGGCCTTTGCCTTCCCGCTGCAGACG
The DNA here is from genome assembly GCA_036826235.1 of Acidobacteriota bacterium. Lineage (GTDB taxonomy): Bacteria > Acidobacteriota > Polarisedimenticolia > Gp22-AA2 > Gp22-AA2 > Gp22-AA3. Next base: position 4,741 of record DAISWT010000148.1, read on the forward strand.
CGGGAGGCGCGAAGGGAAGTGCTCGTCGGCGCGGCCCTTCTCCTCCTCCCGGGCGTGGGTTGGCTCTTCAACATGGGCCACCGGATCCAGATGGTCCATAACATGCAGGCCGGCGTTTCGCCGTGGCCGGCGTGGCGCGAGTACGGGCGTCTCCTCAAGTACGGGACGGTCACCTTCCTCGGCATGGTCGAGTACTACCTTCCGGCCATCGTCGTCGGGTTCGTGGCCGGGCGGAGAGGCTCGACCGTGCTTGTCATCGCGGCGGCTCTCCTGGGGGCGGGCGCCACGGTGGCGATCCCCGGGTACATGTCGCACTACTGCCGGCGCTTCGACGCGCGGGAGGTGTTCCACCCGGCCAGGGCCCTCCGCCGGGTCTGGCAGGGCGGCCGGACCTACTGGCACGCATGGGGGATCACGCTCGCCGCCCTGGCGATCTCCTTCGTCGGGCTCCTCGGCCTGGGCGTGGGGTTCCTGGTGACGAGCGTCTGGTTCTGGCAGGTCGCCGGGTACAGCTTCGGCACGGTATTCTCGCAGCGCTTCGACCTGTTCGACACAACACCCGACGTCCGGCGATGAACGGGCCCGCCGACTTCGTCCACCTCCAGGTGCGCTCGCACTACAGCCTGATGCGCGGGGCCGCGAGCCTCGAGGCGCTGTGCGACGCCGCGGCCGAGCGCGGCATGCCGGCGATCGCCTGCACCGACGTGGACGGGTTGTACGGGGCGGTCCGCTTCCGGGAGATCGCCCTGGCCTCGGGGCTGCGGCCGATCCTCGGGGCGGAGGTGACGGCGCCCGAGACGCGACGTCTCCGCGCGGGGGAGAGGGCGACGCTCCTGGTGAAAACGCCGGAGGGGTACGCGAACCTCTGCCGCATCCTGACGCGGCGGCATCTCGATCCCGGCTTCTCGGTCCTCGCCGCGCTGCGGGGCGACACCCAAGGGCTCGTCGTCCTGTCGCCGTCGCTTGCCGTCCTGCAGGCGGCGCTCGAGGCGCGTGGGCCGCGCGATCTGCACCTGGCGCTGGGGTCGTCGGCGGCTCCGTCGGCGGCGGAGGGGACGTTCGAGCGGCTGCGGGCGGCGCGGCGGCTCGGGATCGGTCCGGTCGCGGTCAACGACGTGCATTTCGTTGACGCGCGCGACTTCGACCTGCACCGGCTGCTGCGCGCCATCGCCCTCAACACCACGCTCGACCGCGTCCCGCCGGAGGAGCTGGCATCATCCCAGGCGTGGCTCAAGCCGCCCGCCGAGATGGAGCGCGCCTACCCGCACTGCCCCGAGGCCCTGGCGGCGACGGCGCGCATCGCGGAGGAGTGCGTTCTCGACGAGGCGCCCTGGGGCGCCCTCGTCTTCCCGCGCTTCGCAGATCTGTCGATCGACGGCGCGCCGGCGGACCCCGGCGGCGACTCGTTCGCTCTCCTTCTGGCACGCTGTGAAGAAGGAGCACGGCGGCGCTACGGCGCCATCACGCCCGCGGTGCGGGCCCGGCTCGACCACGAGCTGGCGATCATCCGCGACAAGGAGTTCGCCGACTACTTCCTGGTGGTGCAGGAGATCGTGAAGCGCTCGCCTCGTACATGTGGTCGCGGCTCGGCGGCGGCGTCGATCGTCTCGTACGTGCTCGGCATCACGCACGTCGAGCCGATCCGGCACGACCTGTACTTCGAGCGCTTCCTGAACCGCGGCCGGGTCGATCCGCCCGACATCGACGTGGACTTCTGCTGGGACGAGCGCGACGACCTGCTCGACTGGGTGTTCAAGACGATCGGCGAGGAGCGCACGGCGATGATCGCCAACCACGTCACCTTCCGCGCCCGCGCCGCGGTGCGCGAGGTGGCGAAGGTGTACGGGCTTCCCGATGCGGAGATCGCCCGCGTCGCCACCGG
>DAISWT010000149.1:0-6599 GCA_036826235.1 Acidobacteriota bacterium
GGGATCTTCTCCAGAGTCACCTTCACCGTCGAGAGGGTCTCGCCTCTCTTCACGCCGAAGGAGACCGTGCTGCCGATCTTCCACCCGTCGTCCGACATCATCGTCTTCTCCACGGTCTCCTTGGAGAGAGTCACGCCGTTGACGGAGACAAGGGCGTCGGCCGTCTTAAGACCGGCCTTGTCGGCCGGGCTGCCTGGCACGACCGTGACGAGCCTCAATGAACCGTCGTCGTTCGGATCCATCTCCACTCCCATCCAGCCGCGGGTCTGGTACATCGCCTTCATGTGTGCCGCGCACTCGCCGGCCGACTTCGTGCACTTCTCATGCTCTCCGGCTACCAGGCCCGTGACCGCCAGGGCGAGGACCGTCATGAACAACGCACCGCGCAGACCGCTGCGATTTCGCATCGCCTGTCCTCCTTCTGTTGACGTCCCCGGCGCAGGGGATTCCCCGAGACCCGCGGATTTTACCATCAATGGAGACGGAAGACCGCTCCGAGCGCCCGGACAGGCGCTTAACGCGAGAAATGGAAGGGCACGCTGGTGACCACGACGCCGGGCTTGAACAGCAGCGCGCCCTTGATCAGGAACGCCGACTGGTTGTGGAGAAGACCCTCCCACCAGTGTGCGGTGACGAACTCGGGCAGGACGACGGTGACCATCTCGTTGCCCCGCCGCCCGTGCATCAGCTCGTCGATGTGGTCGACGAGGGGTTGGACGATCGACCGGTAGGGGGACTCCAGGATCCGCAGCGGCACGCCGCCCCCCCACTGCTTCCACTGCTCGCGGATCTGCTCGACGCGCTGCGGGTCGATGGCGACGTGCACCGCTTCGACCTCGTGGGCGATCGACTTGGCGTAGCGGAGGGCGTAAATCGTGGCGCGGTTCACCGCGGACATCGGCACGACGGCCGTGTGCCGCAGGGGGCGCTCCGGCTCGATCTCCCGCAGCGACAACTGCTGCCTCACATAGAAGTAGTGTCGGTGGATCTTGAGGAAGCAGAACACGAACAGGGGTATCAGAAGGATGACGAACCAGGCGCCCTGTATGAACTTGGTGACCGCGATGACCAGGAGCGCGGCCCCCGTCGCCGTCGCCCCCGCCGCGTTCACCACGGCGTGCAGCCGGTAGCGCTCCCCCTTGTGCCGCAGGTGCCGCGCCACCATGCCCGCCTGGGACAGGGTAAACGCCAGGAAGACGCCGACCGCGTACAGCGGAATCAGGCCGTGCGTGCTGCCACCGAACATGATCACCAAGAAGCCCGCCGAGCCGGCCAGGATCAGGATGCCGTTGGAAAACACCAGGCGATCGCCCAGGTTGGCCAGCTGGCGCGGCACGAAGCGATCACGCGCCAGGATGGACGACAGCCGAGGGAAGTCGGCGAAGGCGGTGTTCGCCGCCACCATCAGGATGGACGCGGTCGCGAATTGCAGCAGGTAATAGAGCAGGCCGGTCCCGAAGACCGCCCGGCCGAGCTGCGAGACGACCGTCTGCCCGACGCCCGGAACGACCGTGTACACGTGGGCCAGGTAGGACGTGCCCATGAAGAAGAACGCGAGGATCCCCCCCATGATCATCAGCGTGGTCGAGGCGTTGCGTGCCTCGGGCTTGCGAAACGCCTGGACCCCGTTGCTGATCGCCTCGATACCCGTCAGCGCCGCGCACCCGGCCGAGAACGCCCGCATCAGCAGGAACAGCGTCACGTCATGGGTGGCCGGCGGGATCGTCGCCATCGGCGGCTCGACCGGAGGAAGCCCGAGACCAGCGCGGACGACTCCCGTCACGATCAGCGAGACCATCGAAAAGATGAAGAGATACGTCGGGACCGCGAAGATCCGACCCGACTGACGCAGGCCGCGCAGGTTGCCGACCGCCAGGAGCAGCAGGAACAGCAGGCCGACGGCCACGCGATAGTGCAGCAGCCTGGGCCACGCTGAGGTCACCGCCGCCGCGCCCGCGGCGGTCGACACCGCGACGGTCAGGATGTAGTCGAGCAGGAGCGCGGCCGCCGCCACCAGGCCCCACAGCGTGCCCAGGTTCTCGCGCGCCACGATGTAGGAGCCGCCCCCATCCGGGTAGGCGTGGATCGTTTGGCGGTATGACGCGATCAGGATCGCGAGGAGCAGGACGATCACCCCGGAGATCGGGATGGAGTAGCCCAGCGCCGCCGCGCCCGCCAGGCTGAGGACGAGCAGGATCTCCTCCGTCGCGTAGGCGACGGAGGACAGCGCGTCGGAGGAGAACACCGCCAGCGCGATCGGGATGCGCAGTCGCTCATCGCGGAACCGCTCGGTCTCCAGCGGCGTCCCGAGGAGCCAGCGCTTCCAGGTCATCTCACTTCACGAGAAAGTAGACCGCCGGGGCGATGGCGATGCGGTACCAGGCGAACGGGCGCAGGGTGTGGCGACCCAGCAGGGCGATGAACCATCCCATGGCGGCCCAGGCGGACAGGAAGGCCACGACGAAGCCAACGGCGAAGGGAGCGATGTCCTGGGACCCCAGGTGCGACCAGCTCTTCATGAGATCGTAAAGGGTCGCGGCCGCCATCACAGGCACCGCGGCCAGGAACGAGTAGTGAGCCGCGGAGCGCCGGTCCAGTCCGCACAGCAGGCCGCCGACGATGGTGGCACCGGAGCGCGACACCCCCGGCCACAGGGCCAGGCACTGGAACAGCCCGATCACGAGGGCCTGCCGGTAGCCGAGACCATCGACGTCCGGGACGCCGGTCACGGGGCGGAACCGTTCGACCAGGAGCAGGGCCACGCCTCCCAGGGCGAGCGCCCAGGCGACGGTGGCGGGGCCGAACAGATTGTCCTTGATCCAGTCGTGCACCAGCGCCCCCGCCACGAGCGCCGGCAGAGTCGTCGTCATGAGGAGCGCGCAGCCCCGCGCCCCCGAGAAGCCGCCGGGGCGGCCGAAATGCAGCAGGTCGAAGAACCTTCGGCGCTCCAGGACGACCACGGCCAGGATCGCTCCGAGCTGGATGAAGATCTCGAACGTCTCGGAGCTCTCGCCCCGGAAGCCCAGCAGATGACCCGCGATAATGAGATGGCCGGTCGAAGAGACGGGCAGGAACTCGGTCAGGCCCTCCACGATCCCCAGGAGGATCGCGATCCCGATGAACCCCATGGCGGCGGAGCCTACATGAGGGCAGTATTCGTTGCAAGGGCGCGGCAGCGGGGAAGAGACGACCTCAGTGCTGCATCTTCTTCATACCGGTGATCTCGACCAGGACCCCGTGCCAGGCGATGGGCGTGCCGGACGGGTCGCGCACCAGGGCGCACTCGTCGCGGAACCAGCGGACCTCCCCCTGGCGGTCGAGGAGACGGTACTCGGCCGTCGCGAAGCCCCGGGTGCGGGCCGCTTCCGCAGTGAGGTCGATGAGGCCGCCGACGTCCTCGGGGTGGACGATCTTCATGATGAACCCGTTCGGATCGCTCATCCACTCCTGGGGAGGATAGCCGAGCATCGATTTCACCTGCGGGCTGATGTAGTGCGTTCGGAAGGGCGGTTCGACCTCGCACAGGTAGACGATCGCCGGGATGTGCTCGACCAGGCTGCGGAAGCGGACCTCGGTCTCGGCGAGCTGGGTCATCAGGCGCGAGTTCTCGAGGGCGACGGAAGCCACGTCGGCGAAGTGTTTCGCCAGGTCCAGCTCGCGCGACGTCCAGCTGTGAGGACGCCGGGTGACCAGGATCAGCAGGCCGAAGCTCTCCTTCCCGCTCAGGAGCGGCAGGTAGGCGACGCCGCGGATTCCCATGAGATCGCGGGCGCGCCGGTTGACCCTGCGGTCATCCTCGGCGTTCTTGATCGCGACCGGCCGGCGGGTCTTCAGCGCCTTTTGGGCGGCGGCCGACCTGGACAGCTGGGTCTTCAGGCGAGGCGCGTCCCGCGGGTGACGGCCCGAGCTGATGACACCGTAGAGCTGCTGCTCATCTCGATCCACCAGGGCGATGTGGGCCCCCTGGACGGCGATGAGATCGGCCGCGGTGTCGACGATTTTCTTCAGGGTGGCTCGTTCGTTGCCGAGGCGGGCGACATCGGCAGTGAGGCGGCACAGCCGCTCCAGCTTCTCGTTGTAGCGGCGGAGATCCTCGAGGTGGCTTCGGCCGGTGACGTTCTGCATCCGAGAAGTTTCCCCCTCCTTCCTCGGAGCGTCCCTTATTTAAGATGCTAAGTTGATTCTGTCAATCCCCAATCGCCGAAAAGCGAAAGTTCCCCGCCTGTTGACTGCGGCGTTCCTTCCGGCCTATACGGGTGCCCTGCGGCGGGAGGTGAAACGTGAGCCCGAACCCCATGATCCTGATGACCCTCGCGCTCGCCCTGGCGACCGGTGCCGGTCCGGGGGAGAGCAGGAAGCGATCCCGGGAAACCGAGCAGGACGACCTCCTGACCCTGGAGCGGGTCGCCCGCTACCCGCCACCTGGCGGCCGGATACCGGGGACGTTCCGTTTCAGTCATGACGCGCGCTACCTTTATTATCTCGCCGGCGAGGGGAGCGGTGTGGTGCGGTCCCTCATGCGCGAGGACATCGCGTCCGGCGAGCGGCAGGTCGTCGCCCGGCCGCCGCAGGAGGGTCCCGAAACCGGCCTGACTCCCGAGGAAGTGCTGCGCCGGGAGCGCCGGAGGATTCAGGAGAAGGGCATCACCCTCTACGGCCTGGCGGCAAAGGCCGACGCGGCCGTTTTCGACTGGCGGGGCGACGTGTTCCTGGCCCGCCCCGGTCAGGACGCGCTGCGGCTGACGGAGACCGCGTCTTCGGAAATCGATCCGCAGCCCTCTCCCGACGGGACGCGCCTGGCGTTCGCCCGCGACGGCGAGTTGTACGTCATGGACCTGGCGACGCGCGCGGAAACGCGTCTGACCGCGGGGGCGCGCGACGGGGTGTCCCATGGGATCGCCGAGTTCATTGCCCAGGAGGAGATGGACCGGGCGTCGGGTTTCTGGTGGTCCCCCGACGGGACCCGCATCGCCTACACCGAAGTGGATGAGACCGGCATCCCGGTCTATCCGATCGTGCACCAGGGGAAGCCCGCCTGGGAGGTCGAGTCGGAGCGTTACCCGTTCGCCGGTGGCCCGAACGCCAGGATCCGTCTCGGGATCGTCGGGGCGCGCGGAGGCGAAACGATCTGGGTTCCTCTGGAGGAACCCGGCTCCGACTTCTACCTGCCGCGCGTGCGCTGGGACGAGGATGGCACGCTCCTCGTGCAGGTCGAGAGCCGCGACCAGAAGAGCCTGAAGCTTCTGCGGGCCGATGCCGCGACGGGGGCTGCCACGGTTCTCCTGGAGGACCGCTCGGACACCTGGATCGACCTGCATGACGACCTGCGGCCCCTGCGCGACGGGCGCTTCCTGTGGTCCAGCGAGGTGACCGGTTTCCGGCATCTCGAGCTGCGGGCGCACGACGGCGCGTTGGTCCGGCGCCTGACTTCGGGAGATTGGGCCGTCGACCAGCTGGAAGGCGTCGACGAGAAGGAGGGATCGGCTTATTTCACGGCGGCGAAGGACGGGCCGCTGCAGCGGCAGCTCTACCGGGTTCGTCTCGACGGCGGGCCGGTCGAAAGGGTCACGCCCGAGCCCGGATGGCACACGGTCACAGGCTCGCGTGACGGCGCCTTATGGGTCGACGTCCACGACACCGCCTCCGCGCCACCGCGCGTCCTTCTCAGGGATCAAACCGGCCGGACGATCCGCGTGATCGACTCCAACACCGACCCCGAGCCGAAGGCGCTTGGCCTCCTGCCCCCCGAGTTCGTGACGCTGCGCGCCGCCGACGGGAGCACGCTTCACGGAGCGGTCTACAGGCCGCCGGCGATGCAGTCGGGAAGGAAGTATCCGGCCATCGTGCGCGTCTACGGCGGACCGACGGCCCAGACGGTCAAGGAGTCGTGGGAACTGACCCAGGACCTGCGGGCCCAGTACCTCGCCCGGCGGGGATACGTGGTGTTCCGCCTCGATAACCGGGGGACTCCACGCCGCGGCAAGGCGTTCGAGACCGCGCTCGACCGCCGGCTGGGGTCGGTGGAGGTGGAGGACCAGATCGCCGGCGCGCGCTATCTCGCCGGGCTTCCTTACGTCGACAGCGCCCATCTCGGAATCTACGGCTGGTCGTACGGCGGCTACATGGCGGCGCGCTGCCTGCTGAAGGCCCCGGACCTGTTCAAGGTCGCGGTGGCCGGAGCGCCGGTCGTCGACTGGGACGGGTACGACACGCACTACACCGAGCGTTACATGGGCACGCCGCGGGAGAACAGCGCCGGCTACCGGGAGAGCTCCCTCCTGCCGATCGCCTCGCAGCTGCGGGGAAAGCTGCTGATCGTCCACGGCATGGTGGACGAGAACGTGCACTTCCGGCACACGGCGCGCTTCCTGGACGCGCTCAACTCGGCACAGAAGCGCTACGACCTGCTCATCTTCCCCGACGAGCGGCATCTGCCGCGTGGCGAGGAGGATCGGCGCTACCTGGAAGCGCGCATCGTGGAGTACTTCGACCGCGCCCTGAAGTGAGGCGGAAAGAGAACGGGCCGCCCCACGGGGCGGCCCGAGCGCAAGGTAGCTGGCGAAGAGTCGGTGTCAGATCTTGCGAACGTTCGCGGCGGC
>DAISWT010000150.1:0-6560 GCA_036826235.1 Acidobacteriota bacterium
AACCCGCGACACCGAGCTTGGGAAGCTCGTACTCTACCAGCTGAGCTATGCCCGCCCCTGGCGGGTTGAATCTAGCATCGCGCCTCGAGCCGTGTCAAACCGCGCACTAGCGCACCTCGCGGATGAAGCCGCCCGCCAGGAGCTGTTCGTCGCGATACAGGACGACGGCCTGGCCAGGGGTGATGGCGCGTTGCGGCTCATGGAAGACGACCCGCATGCTGTCGCCGGGCAGCGCCTCGATCACGGCCCGGGCACCCCGATGCGTTGAGCGGATGCGCGCAACCGCCTCCACGGGCTCGGCCGGCCTCACCATCGAGACCCAGTTGACGTGGTCCGCCACCAGGACGCTCCGGTACTGCTCGTGGTCTTCCCCCACGATTAGCCGGTTGGTCTGCGGGTCGAGGGCGATGACGTACAGCCGCCGCTCGGAAGGCAGGCCCAGGCCCCGCCGCTGGCCGACGGTGTAGCCGGCGAGGCCCCTGTGCCGCCCCAGCACCGTTCCTTCGGCGTCGACTATTTCTCCCGGAGCGCCGGTGTCCCCCGTTTCTCGGCGAATGAACTCGCGGTAGTCGCCGTCCGGGACAAAGCAGATGTCCTGGCTGTCGGGCTTGTCGGCGTTCGGCAGATCGCGCTGCGCGGCGAGCCGGCGCACCTCATCCTTGCGCATCTCGCCCAGGGGAAAGATCGCCAGCGCGAGCTGCGCCTGGCTCAGATCGAATAGGAAATAGGACTGGTCCCTGGATGGGTCGCTCCCGCGCAGGAGCTGCAGGCGGCCGGTCGCCGGGTCGCGGCGGATGCGCGCGTAGTGGCCGGTCGCCACCGACCTCGCCCCCAGCATAAGCGCCCGCCCGGCGAGATGACGGAATTTCGGCCCGCTGTTGCACTGGACGCATGGCACGGGCGTCCGCCCGGCGCGATACTCGGCCAAGAAGCCGCCGATGACCTCGCGCTGGAATTCCTCCTCGAGATTGAGGACGTAGAATGGAATACCGAGCCTGTCGGCCACCAGGCGCGCGTCATGTAGGTCGCGCGGCGAGCAGCAGCGCCCGTAGACGGGTCGCCCGTCACGGGTTCTGTCATAGAGCTGCATCGACAGGCCGATGACGTCCTCTCCCGCCTCCTTGATAAGAAGAGCCGCCACGGACGAGTCCACCCCGCCGCTCATCGCGACGATGGTGCGCCCGGCGACCGCGCTCGCGGCCACCGCCGCGGTCATTCGAGGGTCTCCAGATCGCCCTTCACTTCGGTCAGAATCAACATCAGGCGCGTGCCTCCAAGGCGGAACTCGGTGCGGTTCTCGATCTCGCCTTGCGACACCTTGACGTCGTTGACGAACGTCCCGTTGGTGCTGCCCAGATCCTTCAGCACGACGCGCGAGCCGTGGATCTCGATACAAGCGTGCTGCCGGGAGATCTCGGTGTCGTTCAGCACGATGTCCGCCTCGCCGCGCCCCAGGATCATCCTCGGTTTGTCGATCAGGAAGATGCGGCCGCTGTCCTTCCCCTGCAGCACCGCGAGCGACAGGCGCCGTTCCGTCGGCATCGACAGGTCGCCCTGCGGCACCTTGGCGCTCTTGGAGAGCAGGTTCGCATCCTGGTCCAGGCGCGTGGTCTGATCGCCCGGATCTGCCGCGGTAACCGTGATCGTCGCGCCGCAGTGCGGGCAGCGCAGACGGGCGGACGGCCGTCCGCCCAGCTTCGCGAGGTCGAAGTTGTATCGCCTGGCGCAACCCCCGCAGCTGACGATCAAACCCTCCCCCCTGAAATGACCCTCTCCGCGGCGCTCCGGACCCGGCCGACAACCCGCTCCAGCGCTCCGACGAAGGCGTCGATCTCCGCCTCCGTCGTCGCCGGACCCAGGCTCACCCGGATCGAGCACGCCGATTCTTCACGCAGACCCATCGCTTCAAGGACGTGCGACCTCCGGACGGTGCCCGCCGAGCAGGCCGATCCGGCCGACACCGCGATGCCCTCCAGGTCGAGGGCCATCACCAGGGCTTCACCCGTCGCCCCCTCGAACGCCAGGCTCGAGGTGTTTGGCACACGCGCGGCGGACTGGCCGTTGACACGGGAGCCCAGACCGCGTTCGAGGACCGCGCACTCGAGGCGATCGCGAAGCGTCGCCAGCCTCCGGGCCCCGGCCGCACCCTCCGCCAGGGCCTCGGCGGCGGCCGCCCCCAAACCGGCGAACGCCGCCACGCTCTCCGTCCCGGGCCGGCGGTTCAGCTCCTGCCCGCCGCCGCGCAGGTGCGGGCGGATGGCCAGACCTTGACGTACGAACAGCGCCCCCGCTCCCTGCGGGGCGCCAAACTTGTGCCCCGCGATCGACAACAGGTCGACTTGCAGCTCCCCGACGTCGATCGGCAACTTGCCGACCCCCTGGGCAGCGTCACAGTGGAACAGGATGCCGCGGCGCCGCAGCTCCCGCCCGATCGCGGCGATCGGCTGAACGGTCCCCACCTCGTTGTTTGCGAGCATCAGGGACACGAGAGCGGTGCCCTCGGGAGCGGCGCGGAGTACCTCCTCGGCCTGCATCAGACCCGCCCGGGTCGGGGGCAGGCGCACGACTTCGAAGCCGTCGCGTTCGAGGTCATCCATCGGACCGAGCACGGAGGGGTGTTCGAACAACGAGGTCACGATGCGCCGCCCGGCGGCGCCTCCCGCCCGGGCCACCCCGTAGATCGCCAGGTTATTCGATTCCGTCCCGCCCCCCGTGAGAACGATTTCTTCCGTCAACGCCCCCAGGAGCCGCGCGACCTGCTCGCGCGCGTCCTCGATCGCCATGCGCGCCGCCCGGCCGAAGGCGTGCGGGCTGGACGGATTGCCGGCGGGCGATTGCAGGACACGAAGCATCGCCTCGCGCGCAACCGGTCGCAGGGGGCTCGATGCGTTGTGATCGAGATAAATCCTCGACATCGGGGCAACCTAGCACAAGCCCGCCATCCTTGACAATATTCGCAAGTGTGCTAGATTCCGTGCTTCCGCGCTCCGGCCAACCCGCTGGCGGCCAACGATATACGACGATCCCGGGAGCCATGGAACCGCTCGATCTAAAGGCCACTCTCAACCTGCCGCAGACCGACTTCCCGATGAAAGCGGATCTCCCCCGCCGGGAACCGCGACTTCTGGAACAGTGGGACCGCATGGACGTCTACGCGGCGGTGCGTCGCGCGCGGGCGGGGCGTCCCCGTTTCGTGATGCACGACGGGCCCCCCTATGCCAACGGTAAGATTCATCTGGGCCAGTCGCTCAACAAGATCCTCAAGGACATGGTGGTGAAATCGCGCACCATGATGGGCCTGGATGCTCCCTATGTCCCGGGATGGGACTGCCACGGCCTGCCGATCGAGCATCAGGTGGATAAGGATTTGGGACCGAAGAAGGCGTCCATGACGCCGCGGCAGATCCGGGCCGCGTGCCGGGCCTACGCGGAGAAGTACGTGGGCATCCAACGCGAGGAATTCCGCCGGCTGGGCATCTTCGGGGAATGGCGCGCTCCCTACCTCACCATGGCACCGGAGTACGAGGGGACGATCGTCGAGCAGATCGGACGCTTCGTCGAGCACGGCAACATTTACCGCGACAAGCGATCGGTCCACTGGTGTCCACGCTGCGCGACGGCGCTGGCGGAGGCGGAGGTGGAGTACGAGGATCACGCTTCCCCGTCGATCTACGTGCGTTTTCCCCTGGACACGGCTCCGCTCAATAAGCGCTTCCCGGACCTCGCCGGACGGAAGGTGTCGATCCTGATCTGGACCACCACGCCCTGGACGCTCCCGGCGAACGTGGCGATCGCCCTGCACCCCGACTTCACTTACCAGTTCGTGGATCTCGGTGAGGAGATCCTGCTGATCGCAGCCGACCTCGTCCCTCAGGTCCTGGCCGTGAAGGGACTGCATGCGCGCGGCATCGTGGCCGAGGTCAAGGGACGGGACCTCGAGGGCGCCACGACGGCCCGGTCGCCCTACCCGTTCGCCGCGAAGGGTGTCGCCCGGCTGGTGCTGGGCGAGTACGTCACGCGCGATACCGGGACCGGCGCGGTGCACACGGCGCCGGGGCACGGCATGGACGATTTCCTGACCGGCCGCAAGTACGGCCTGCCGATCTTCTCTCCCGTGGACGACCGGGGACGGTTCACCGGCGAGATCGTCCCGTTCGCCGGCCAGAACGTTTTCGACGCCAACGCCGCCATCGTCAAGGACCTGAAGGAGCGCGGCTTGCTGTTCCACGCCGCGACCATCATCCACAGCTACCCGCATTGCTGGCGCTGCAAGCAGCCGATCATCTTCCGGGCCACGGAGCAGTGGTGGATCGCCCTCGATCATGGGGACCTCAGGCGCCGCTGTCTGGAGGCAATCGGCAAGGTCCGCTGGATCCCCGAGGGCGGGGCCCTGCGCATCGGCGGCATGGTCGGCAGCCGGCCGGACTGGTGCATCTCCCGCCAGCGTGTCTGGGGCGTGCCCCTGCCGTTTCCCTATTGCGCCACCTGCGGACGCGAGGTCGTCGACCCGGGGTTCATCCGGCGCGCGGCGGCGCTGTTCCGCACGCGAGGAAGCGACGCATGGTTCGAGGCCGACGAGTTCGGCAGGCTGGCCGCCGGCACCACCTGCCCGCACTGCGGCGCCGCAGAGTTCCGGGCGCGCGACGAGATCGTCGATGTCTGGTTCGAATCGGGCGTGTCGTACCTGGCGCTGATCCAGTCCCGGAAGGACCACCCCTGGCCGAGCGACCTGTACATGGAGGGAAGCGATCAGCACCGTGGCTGGTTTCACTCCTCGCTCATCATCGCGGTCAACGACCGGGGTGCGGCGCCGTACCGTTCCGTGCTGACGCACGGCTTCACGCTCGACGGTCAGGGGCGCAAGATGTCGAAGTCGCTCGGGAACGTCATCCCCCCGCAGGACGTGATCCAGCGGCATGGAGGGGATGTGCTCCGCCTGTGGGTCGCGACCGTCGATTTTCTCGAGGATATGCGACTGTCGCAGGAGATCCTGGACCGGAACGCCGAGGCCTACCGGAAGATCCGCAACACCTGCCGCTACCTTCTGGGGAATCTCTACGACTTCGATGCTTCGCGTCATGCCCTCCCGCCCGGCGATCTGGAGGAGATCGACCGCTGGATCCTCGGCCAGCTGAACCAGGTGATCGCCCGCGCGCGCTCCGCCTACGAGCACTACGAGTTCCACGTCGCGACCCAGGCAATCCATCGCTTCAGCACCGTCACGCTCAGCGCGCTGTACCTGGACGTTCTGAAGGACCGCCTGTACACCAGCCCCCCCGAAGCGCGCCCGCGGCGCTCCGCGCAGACGGCGATGCACATCGTCCTCGACGCCCTGACTCGCCTCATGGCGCCGGTGCTCTGTTTCACCGCCGAGGAGGTCTGGCAGGCCATGCGGGGCCGGGAACCCGGCGCGGCGATCGACGAATCGGTGCACACGCTGGAGTTCCCGCGGCCGGTCGACCGGCCAGTTGACGACGGACTCGACGGGCGCTGGGAGAAGCTGCTCGAGGTTCGCGAACAGGTCCTGAAGTCCCTCGAGGTGGCGCGCTCCGAGGGCCTCATCGGAAACTCCCTGGATGCCAGCGTGATCCTCGAGGCGGGAGGCGACCGGCTTTCCCTGTTGCGGCGTTACGCGGACTCCCTGAATGACCTGTTCATCGTCTCGGAAGTAAGCCTCCGCGCCGCGGCCGCTCCGGCCGGGGAGCCGTCGCCCCCCGCGGTCCGGATCGAGCGCGCGCCCGGCAGCAAGTGCGCGCGCTGCTGGCGCACCACCACCGACGTCGGCCTCGACCCGGAGTTCCGAAGCCTGTGCGCGCGCTGCGTGTCCGCCGTGCGCTCGATCCTGAAGACCAGGGGAGCGGGGGTGTGAGCCGCGGCACGCTGCTCCGGATCTCCTACGCGCTCTTGACCCTGTCCGTGCTGCTCCTGGACCAGGCGACCAAGGCGCTGGTGGTCTCGCGCGTGGCGCTGTATACCTCCGTGCCGGTCATCCCCGGGCTGTTCCACATCACGCTGGTGACCAACAGGGGCGCGCTGTTCGGATGGTTCCATGATCTCTCCGACCCCTACCGCGGCGCCCTGTTCACCATCGTGCCGGTGCTCGCGATCGTCTTGATGCTGGTCTTTCAGTACCGCACGACGATCAACGATCTGATCACCCAGTCGGGGCTGGCGCTCATCCTGGGAGGCGCGATTGGAAACCTCGTCGACCGCCTGCGTCTGGGGTACGTGACCGACTTTCTCGATGTCTTCGTGGGCGAGCACCACTGGCCGGCTTTCAACGTCGCCGATTCGTGCATCTGCGTCGGCGTCGCCTTCCTGATCCTCGACCTTCTCGCGCGCAGCGGGCACCGCCAGACGGTGCTGCCACCGGAGGCCTGACGTGTATCCTGTCCTTTTCAACCTCGACCTCGGCCGTTTCGGCAAGTTCACGATCGGGACCTACGGCCTGTTCTACGCGCTCGGCTTCCTGCTGGCGCTGCGGCTGGCCGTGGGTCTGGCGCGTCGCGAGGGGATCGACAGCGCCCGCATTGTCGATCTCGGGATCGTCGCCCTTCTGG
>DAISWT010000151.1:0-6541 GCA_036826235.1 Acidobacteriota bacterium
AGAACAGGACGTGGGCGGGCGGCACCTGCAGGATCGAGGCGAAGGCGGTCTTCGGACCCGGGACGTAGCGCAGCGCCAGGAAGTGATGCACCGCTTCGGGGTCGGGTTCGGGGGAGAACCCCGGTTCGGCGAGAAGCCCGGCGATTTCGGAGGCGAAACGGATACCGTCCCCCGCCAGGCGGTACAGAACCGGCTTCACCCCCAGACGGTCCCGCGCCAGAAGCAGCGATCTCCGGCGGCCGTCCCACAGCGCGATGGCGAACATCCCGATCAGCCGGCGCAGGAAATCCGGACCGTCCTTCAGATAGAGCTGCAGCAGGACCTCCGTGTCGCCCGTCGACCGGAAGCGGGAGCCGCGGCGCTTCATCTCCTCCCGCAGCTCGACGTGGTTGTAGATCTCACCGTTGAACGCGAGGACCACCTGGCCGTCCGGGCTGGTCATCGGCATGTGCCCGTTGGGCGACAGATCGAGGATCGCCAGCCGCCGGCTCGCTATGCCGACCCCCGCCGCGATGTGCTCGCCGGCGTCGTCCGGGCCGCGGTGCGCCAGGGCCTCGCCCATGGCGCGCAGCGCCGTCTCGTCCGGCCGTCTCATGTCGTTGTGGACGATACCCGCCAGGCCGCACATGTCAGCTCCCGTCCCGTGCGCCGCTCATGAACCGGGGCCCCCGGCCGCCTTCCGCCCGGCGAACCGGCCCGCCAGCCGTTCCGCCAGCCGCATGCCGGTCCTGATCGCCCCTTCCATCGAGGAGTACTCCCAGGTTCCGAACCGCCCGGCGGAGTGGATCCCGGCCGCGTTCAGCGCATCGTGCACGCGCGGCAGATTGTCGGCCCGGAACCGGTCGTAGATCACGTAGGCCGGATCGAGCACCGACAGCCGCCGGTAGATCAGCCGGTCCCCCTTCCAGAGGATGCCGGCGCGCCGCAGATCCTCGACGGCGGTCGCGATCGCCTCCTCGGCGTCGAAGGACTCGTCGCGCAGGAGCGATCGCTCCACGTAGAGCGAGGTGCAGCCGCGTGGCGCCAGCCCCGCCGACAGGTTCGCCGGGAATCCGACCCGGTAGAACGAGTAGCCGGGCTCCGGAAAGTAGATCCAGTGCGCGCCGGAGACTCCTTCCCGGTCGACGCCGAGACTGATATTCAGGACCCGCACCGCCCGCAGGCGCCCGCCGATTTCCGGGAGGCCGGCCGGCAGCCCGCGGGTGATCGCCAGGAGCCGGTCGAGGGGGATCGTGGAGACCAGGCTTTCGTATCGCACCATACGGCCGCCCGCCAGGTGCACGGCGCGCGCCGCGGCGTCGACCGCCGTCACCGTCTCGTTGAACCGCACCTCCGCCCCGCGCCGGGCCAGGGCCTCCGGCAGGACACTGATCCCGCCACGCCGCGGGTAGAGGAAGGTCGGGTTGTAGCCCAGCCCGCGGACCGTGGTGCCGAAAGCGCCGTCCAGGACCTCCTTGAGCGTGGGCCTCGGGATCGACCACGACACCCAGCCGCACTCGATCTCGTCCAGGTCGGTGCGCCACAGCTTGGTGTTGTACGGCACCAGGAAATGACGCGCGATCCCGGCGCCAAAGGAACGCTCGGTCCAGTCGCGGAAATTCAGCCGCGACGGGTCCGGCTCGCCCTCGGCGGCGCGGCGCACGAGAGCCTCCACGAAGGCGCCGACGCATTCCTGGACCACCTCGGGCGGCAGCCCGTGCAGGTTCGCCTGGAACGGGTAGGGCGTGTACACCCCCTTGGAGAAGATGAGCGCCCGGCGCTCGTGCCGGGAGAAGGCGTCCGGCAGGATGGCATCGACCAGCGCGACGACGCGCGGGTCCTTCAGGTGCAGGAGGTGCCCCGTGCAGTCGAACGTGAAGCCGTTCTCGATGTGCGTCCGGGCCAGCCCCCCGACCTCCGCCTCGCGTTCGATCACCACCGAGGGAGCGTCAAGATGGTAGGCGGCCGACAGCCCGGTCAGGCCGGCTCCGAGAATGACCACCGGGTACGCGTCGCTCATGCTCTCGCCCTCACGGGTCCCTCCGGGTAGCCCGTCACAGCGTCATGTCGATGCGCCGCAGAAACAGCCCCATTCCCAGACCAGCCATGGCGATCCCGGCCAGCAGGGCGACCGCCACGGCCGTCGTGGAGAGCATCATGGCGACGGCCAGCCCGCCCAGGACGACGGTCGCCGCCCAGGACACCAGCACGGTCTGGCGCGTCGACAGCCGCCACTTGCGCAGGCGCAGCGCGAAGTGGTCGGGGCTGCCGAGGAAGACCGGCAGGCCGCGCCGGTAGCGGACGTACATGACGAACAGCGTGTCGAAGATCGGCACGCCGAGGACGACGATGGGGGCGACCGACGCGACCAGGTTCCGTCGCGTGTAGGAGTTGTTCATCGCCAGCGCCCCGAGCATCATCCCGACGAACATGCTGCCGGTGTCGCCCATGTAGATCCGCGCCGGCTCGATGTTGTAGCGCAGGAAGCCGCAGAGCGCCCCGCACAGGGCGGCCAAGAGCACGGCGTAGGTCTGCCTGCCGTTGACCGCGGCGATCAGGAACAGCACCGCCGCCGCGGCCGCGGCGACGCCCGCCGCCAGGCCGTCCATGACGTCGATGAGGTTGAAGGCGTTGGTGGTCCCCAGGAGCCAGAAGAACGACAGGACGATCGCCAGCCAGGGCGTCAGGAACCCGAGCTTGATGTACACCGAGGCGTTGATCAGCGCCAGGACCGCCACCACCTGTCCGGCCAGCTTGATCCCCGGCGTCAGCACGCCCAGGTCGTCGACCAGACCGAGGATCACCACGATGGCTCCGGAGAGCAGCATGCCGAGGACCTCGATCTCGTCGAAACGCCGGGTCGCCGTCAGGGCCAGGAGGAAGGACAGGTAGATCGCCAGCCCCCCCAGGTACGGCACGGGCTGCGCCTGATTCTTCAGCCGTCCGTCGGGCCGGTCGACGATCCCGAAGCGCAGCGCCGCCGCCCGCATCAGGGGCGTGGTGTAGAGCGAGATCACCAGCGCCAGGCCGAAGGCCAGAACACACTGAACATGCCACGCGCTCAACCCTCGCCCCGCTGACGGCCGGGAAGCGCCGCATCGGGCGCCGCCCGGTCCCGGTCGAGAAGCTCACGGTACAAGGCCTCGATCTGGCCCACCAGGCGCTCGATTCCGAAGTGCGCGCGCGCCCTTTCGATGCCGGCGCGGCCCAGGCGCGCCGCGAGCTCGTGGTTGCGCAGGAGCCGCGCGCAGCCCGCCGCCAGCGCCTGCACGTCTCCCGGGGGCACCAGGATCCCCGTTTCTCCGTCGAGAACGACCTCCGGAACGCCGCCCACCCGGGTGGCGACCACCGGCGTCCCCACGGCCATCGCCTCGAGGGCGGTGAGACCGAACCCCTCCCAGAGCGACGGCTGCACGAACAGGTCGAGGGACCGCATGATGTCCGCCACGTCGCGGCGGATGCCGGCGAACACCGTGCAGTGGCTCACCCCCTCACGCGCCGCGCGTTCCTCGAGCGCGGCGCGCTGGGGTCCGTCCCCGACGAGGACGAACCGGATGCGCGGGAAGTCGCGCACCAGCAGCCGCGCCGAGGCCAGGAAGACCGCCAGACCCTTCTTCGGCTCCACCAGGCGCCCGAGCGTCCCGATCAGGAGGTCCCCCGGCGCGGCGCCCAGCTCGCGCCGGATGCGCTCGCGCGCGCGCGGATCGATGTTCCCCTCCGGAATCTCGATGGCGTTGGGCAGCACGCGGACCAGGCCGGGCCGGATGCCGAGCGTCTCGATGGCGTGGCGCCGGACCGCCTCGGAGCAGGTGGTGACGGCGTCCGACAGCGGCGCCGTCGCGCGCTCGACCAGACGGTGGTACCAGCGCATCCAGACGTCGGTATCGTGATGCGTGGTGACGACGACGGGGATCGAGGCGATCCATCCGACCAGACGCGCCGCGAGGTTGGCCCAGAACAAATGGCCACGCAGGATCTGGATGCGGTCGCGCCTGAGGATCGACAGCAGGCGTCCGAAGACGCGCAGGTCCAGGTATCCCTTCGCCCCGAGGGCCACCGCCCGCACGCCGCGCGCCTCCAGTTCGTCCCCCAGCATGCCCCATCCCTTCAGGCAGGCGACCGTGACCTCGAAGCCGTCGCGCTGCATGCGCGGTGCCGTGGTCAGGATGAGCTGCTCCGCCCCACCCACCGTGAACCCGACCGTCAGGATCAGCAGCCGCGGCCGCCCCGCGTGGGACAAGGGGGCCGGGCGGGCCGCCTCGGACTCCAGAGGGGGCGCGGGAGGGCGTAGCGTGGCGGCCCTCATGCCGGGCTCCCGAGGACCCTGCGATAGAGCGCGTCCACCCGGGCCGCGACCGAAGAGATGGAGTGGCGCTCCGCGACCAGCCGCGCCGCACTGTCACCGAGCCGGCGCGCGCGCGCGGGATCGCCCAGGAGGGTGATCACGGCCCGCGCCAGCGCCGTGGCGTCCGCGGGCGGCACCAGCAGACCCGCCACCTGGTCGTCGACCACCTCCGGGATGCCGCCGACGTGCGTGGCGACGATCGGGAGGCGCGCCGCCATGGCCTCCAGGAGGCTCATGCCGAACCCCTCGTACAGCGACGGCTGCACGAACAGGTCGAGGGCCGACAGGATCGCAGTCACGTCGCCGCGGTGTCCCAGGAAGAGGACCCGGTCCCCCATGCCCAGCCGTCGCGCCTCGTCCTCGAGGTCCCGGCGCGACGGTCCGTCGCCCGCCAGGACGCACCCCGCCCCCGGGAAGGCCGCGACGATCGCCGGCAGGGCGCGCAGCAGGAACGCGTGCCCCTTTTCGCGCGACAGCCGCCCGACCGAGCCGATCAGGGGATCGAGCCCCGGCAGACCGAGGGCGGCTCGGGCTTCGGCGCGCGGCAGAGGCGGTGCGCCGCCGTCCACGCCGTGCCCGATGATCACCATCTTGCGGCGCGGCAGACGCTCGGTCTCCTCCAGGAAGGCGGCCAGCCCCTGCGACACCACGATCACCGCGTCGTCCATCTCGTACGCCAGCCGCTCCAGAAGGAGGAACGGGTAGCGCTTCCACGTGCGCCGCGACCGGAACTCGTCGGGCGCGTGCTTGGTCGAGACCACCGCGCGCGCTCCGCCCAGCCGGCCGGCGAGCGCGCCGTAGAAGTCTGCGACATCCATGTGCGTGTGCACCAGGTCATGGCGCCCGCGGGCCACCAGCGCCCGCAGTCGCAACAGACAGAACGGATCGAAGTGGGTGCGCAGTCGGACCGGCACGACCTCGGCGCCGATCGCCTCGAACTCCCGGCGCAGGACCGCCTCGCCGCGCAGGAACGCCACGCTCGTCCGGTAGCGGCGCGTGTCGAGAGCGCCGGTCAGCCGCAGGACCGACAGCTCGGAGCCGCCCGGGAGGAGCGTGGACAGGACGTGCAGGACCCGGATGCGCCCGTCGCCCGCCCCGCCGGCCGGCTCCTGCAGCGGGCGCGGCACGGGCGCCTCCAGGCGGAGCGGCGACGCGATGCTCATCCGCGTCCTCCCGCGGCCAGAGCGGACCGCCGTCCCGACAGCGCCGCGATCTCCGAGCGCAGCACGGCGAAGCGCTGGTCCCAGGTGTTGCGTCGCGCGAACTCCAGACGCTCGGCGCGCCGCCCGGGCCCGTCGCCGCGCGCCTCCTCCAGGGCCGCGGCGAACGCGTCCGCCGTCGCCGCCTGGCGCATGGGCGCGCCCATCGCCGCGGTCTCGCGCATCGGCGTCGCCACCACGGGCAGACCCGCGGCGCAGTACTCGTAAACCTTCAGCGGATGAATCGCATGCGTCAGGGCGTTCAGGACGAAAGGCACGATGCCGGCGTCCGCGGCGCCGAGATAGGCCGGCAGGTCCGCATAGGCGCGCGGCCCGAGGAGCCGCACGTTCGCGAGACCGCGGAGTGCTCCGGTCTCGGCGCGCGCCGGCCCCAGCAGGAGGAACGTCCAGCCCGGAAGGAGACGCGCCACGTCGCGCACGAGCGTCGCGTCGAACCAGCCGTCGATTGCGCCGGCGTAGATCGCCCGCGGCCGGGGGGTTCCTTGCAGATCGATCGGCTCCGGCACCGTCCCCGGCATGAACCGCTCCGGCTCGCAGGCGTTCGGAAGATAGAGCACGCGTGACGCGCCCAGCTCGCGCGCCCGGTTCTCGAGGAGGCGCGCCGTCGCCAGGACCAGGTCGGCCCGGCGGCAGGTCTCGCGTTCAATCGCGCCGAAGGTCCTCGGGGTGTCGGGAAACGCCGCCGTGTCGTCGCTCATCCTGTAGATCGAGAGACCGTGCGGGACATCGTCCAGAAGCGCCAGGAGCGGGCTGCCGGTCGACATCCAAAGCAGGTCGATCGCCCCGAAACCGGCCCGCTCGAGGACGCCCTTGAAGCGCGGCAGCGTGGCCCGAAGCGTGCGGCGCTGCACGGCGGGACGGTCGAACAGCGGGTAGGGCCGGAACGGCGCCAGAGTCATCGGAGCGTACG
The DNA here is from genome assembly GCA_036826235.1 of Acidobacteriota bacterium. GTDB lineage: Bacteria > Acidobacteriota > Polarisedimenticolia > Gp22-AA2 > Gp22-AA2 > Gp22-AA3. The sequence goes on from DAISWT010000151.1 coordinate 6,455, forward strand.
CGAACATCCGGCCGTCGTGCAGGCGGTCTCCGCCGCGGCTCCACAGGCGCATGCGCGCGCGCGTCTCGATGATGTACAGGAAGGCCA
>DAISWT010000152.1:0-2678 GCA_036826235.1 Acidobacteriota bacterium
CCTGGCGCCGGCGAACGGGATCGATGCGGCGTCGAGGCGGCGCATCTCCGACAGGACCGACAGCACCGCCTCCGCTCCCGGGTCGAGATCCGTGTCCTCGGCAGCGCTGGCGAAGCCCTCCAGGCGGTCGCGCAGGATCCTTTCGAACGCCTCGGCCCACGCGCTCCAGGACGTCGCCCGCTCCAGGGGTCGGGCCGCCCGACGCAGCCCCTCGACGGCGCCTGCAAGGGCGGTCACCTCCGCGGTCAGGGTCTTCTTGTGACCCGCCGCCGCGGCCCTCTCCTCCTCGTCGGCCTCGGGGGGCAGATACGGCTCCCACCCGGCGATCCAGCGGGGGAGATCGTCCTTCCAGGTCGTGCAGCCGCCGCTGACGCGCCAGGAGCGGCTCAGGCGGTCCCAAAGATGCGCCCGGCGCGACGGATCGCGTCCCTCCAGCCGCAGCAGGCCGCCGCGGAGGAGATCCATCAGGGGCTGCCTCGGGAAGTCACGCAGCACGGAGCGCGCCAGCTGCAGAGCAGCCTGCACCCGTGACTCACGCAGCGCGCCGGAGGAGGCGCTCGTCGTGAACGGCAGGGCGTGCTCCTGGAAAACGGGGCGCAGCATCGCGGCGTACGGCTCCAGAGAGCGCGCGATCACTCCGATGCGGTCGAGCGGAACGCCCTCGTCGCGGTGCAGCGCCAGGATGCCGAGCGCGACCTCGCGCAGTTCGGCCTCCGCTCCCTGGGCGTGGAAAAAGTCCAGACGCGACAGTGTCCCGGCCGACAAGGCAGGCGGGCGCGCCGCCTCGTCGTACAGGAACGGCAGGCGGGCGGCAAGCAGACGATCGGTCCCGGCGTCTCCCCGGATCTCCGAGGGCTCGACGCCGAGCATCTCGGGCCAGAAGCGACGCGCCGATTCATAGGCGCGGGAGGAGGGATGGAGCGGGGCCAGGTAGACCAGACGCCCGGCGGCCGCCCCGACGGCGCGCATCAACTCGAGGTTGACTCCGATCAGGTCGTAGGCCCCGTAATGGACCGCCAGTCGGAAGCGCCGGCCGTAGTCCTCGACCGCCGCCACGGCGCCTCGCAGCCACCCCGCCCGATCGGTGAGGCCGGGCCCGGCCGCGTCGATCGCCTTGCAGTACCGGGCGTACAGACCCAGAAGGTCCCGGCCCGCGGCCGTCACCCCCGCCCGCGCCTCGGCCGCGCCGGCCGGCAGGCCGGCTTCGCGCAGGTCGTCCAGCGTGGAAAGGATCGAAGCGATGGTCCCGGGACGGGCGGCCGCGTAATCGGCCAGCGGCCCTCCCCGGGCCTGGATCAGCGTCGCGAGGATCTCCGCCTTGACGTCGTCGTGCAGGGGCGCAGGCAGCGCCGCTCCCGATGCCGCGAGCGCGGCGCTGGCCAGCGACTGATGATGAAAGAAGTGGACGTTGAGCAGCGCGCCGAGTCGCTCGGCCAGGCGGACCTGCAGGTGGGTGAGGAGCCGCCGGGTCGGCGCCACGATCGCCACCGGCGGGAACGGGTGCCCGCGCTCGGCCTGCCGCGTCTCGAGGATGAGCTCCGCGAGCCTCCGCTCCAGGACTGCGAAATCGTGATGCCCTTCGATCGTCCACATGGAGGAGGCCGCCGCGGCGGGGCCCCATCATAGCCCGAAGCGGGTGAACTCAGCCCTTCTTGTCGGGTCCGGACTTCGGATCCAGGGCGGAATCGATCGAGGCCGTGAGGTCGTCGTCGGGGGCCAGAGCGGAGCGGTCGCGGTTCATGAACTCGGCGATCTCGTCCTGCAGAGACCTGGGCGCCTCCTTCTTCTTCGCGGCGGTCTTGCGCTTCGGTCGGAGCTTCGGCTCGGGGGCCGGCTCCTCCGCGTCGCGCTCGCGCGGCCGGTACAGGTTCATCTCCTCGGGGGTCATCTCCGGCACCGGGAGGGGGGGCGGCTCCTTCGGCGTCACCGAAGACTCAAGGGTCCCGGGGGCGGGCAGAAAGGCGTCGAGCAGGATGCGCCGCTTCGGCGTCCTCACCGCGAGCTCGAAGCGCTGGTAGATGTCCTGGTCGTCGCGGCCCACGATGGCCCCCTTGGTTGTTTCCTAGTTAATGGCCGGGTCCTGCTGGAACATGCGCAGCCCGCGCCGGGCGTTCTCGTTCATGGGGTCAAGCTCGAGGGCGCGGCGCCAGGCCTCGACCGCCTTCTCGGGCTGCTTCATCTTATAGAGGCAATTCCCGAGGTTGGTGTACGCGACGGACGAGTCGCCGCTGTTCTGGATGGCCTGGCCGAACATCTCGACGGCGCGGTCGAACTGCGTCGTCGTGTGGTACAGGAACCCGAGGTTGTTGTAGACCTCCCCCATGGCGGGATCGAGCCGCAGCGCCTCCTGGAAGGCCTGCACCGCCTCCTGCTCCTTGCCCATCTTCGAGAGGACCAGCCCCAGGTTGTTGTGCGCCTCGGCGTAGTCGGGAAGGACTTCGATCGCCCGCCGGAACGCCTCCAGGGCCGCCTCCAGCGCGCCGCGGTAGTACAGCGCCACGCCGCGGTTGTTGCACTCCAGCGCCTCGTCGCGCTGCCGGCGGACGAGATCCGCCTGATCCCGCTGCAGCTGTGTCTGGATGGCCTGGATCACTGAGCGGTTGCCTTCGTGGAGGCCGCGCAGGGCGGAGTGCGTCTTCTCGCTCTGCCCCTTGACCAGCGTCAGGAGCTGCGAGGAT
>DAISWT010000152.1:2699-6534 GCA_036826235.1 Acidobacteriota bacterium
GAGCCGATCCAGCTTGGTGTCCAGGGTGGTGACCGCCTGCTCGATCTTGCGGGAGTTCGCGCTCACCAGCGACATGTCCTCGAGGAGCCGCTCGGCGATTTTCTGCTGCATGTCGCCCAGGGCGGCGAGCTGCTCGAGGGCCTGCGAGGTGGCGGCGGCGGTCGCCGCAACGCCCCGGCCCTGTTCGTCGAGGCGGGCCTGGAGACGGGCGGTGGCCTGCTCGAGAGCCGCGCCGGCGCCGCCCTGACCCTGACCCACCGCGGCGGACACCCGCCCCGGAAGCTGCTCGAGCACCGAGGCCAGCATCCCGTGGATCTCCTGCAGGACCCCGGCGATCCGTCCGTCGATCTCCCGCAGGGCGGCGGCCAGCCGCGCGTCGGCCTCCTGGGGGGACGAGGGCAGCCTGGTCTCGATCCCGTCGATCCGCCGGGCCAGCGCATCGCCCACCTCGGCCAGGTGGCCGATGGTCGCCTGCCCGGCCTCGCGGACCACCCCCTGCACCTCGAGGGAGGATTGCAGGAGGCCCCTGCCGAGATCGGTGAGACGCCGCTCCATGTCGAGAAGGGCGGCGGGCGGGGCCTCGGAAGACGCCGCGGCCCGGGCGCCGCGCTGCTGCGCCGCCTCGAGCATGGCGCGGCTGGCCATCATGAGATTGCAGTCCCGGTGCTCGACGTTGAAGAAGCGACACTCCTCGTAGATGCACTCCCGGTTGACCGGGGCGCCGTTGTCGTCCGTCGGCTTGAGGGCCGACAGCATCGGGCAGATCACGGGGTCCTCCGGCGGATCGGTGCGGGGCTCATGCCGGGGCCCCGTCGCCGAACGACAGGTGCGTCTCGCCGACCAGGCGGCACCGGCCGGCCATCAGGTCCGTCACGACCATGTCACGGTAGACACGGTCGAGCGAGACCCGAAGCCCCGGCTCCGCGCCGCTCTTGACCAGCGCCTCGAGCGTGCGGGCGGCCAGGGCGTAGTCCCCGGCGCGGGCGGCAGCGAACGCCAGCGTGCGGCTGGCGCCGAGAGGCATCAGGAACTCGCAGGCGCGCGCGTAGTCGCCGCCGCGCAGCGCGATCTCGGCCCGCAGCCGCGCCGCCTCCTGGGGATCGATCTCGGAGGCGCGGCGGTCGAGTGCCGCGGCGGCCTCGCGCATCTGTCCGAGGTCCAGGAGCATCCGCAGCATCGCCTGCAGGTCCGCTCCGCGGCGCGCGCCGCGCTCGACGTGCTCGCGCAGGCGGGCCGCGCCGGCGCGCAGCAGGGACAGCTGCGTGTCGTGCACCCGCATCAGGAACTGGTTGCGGTCGGGCGCCAGGCGCGCCGCCTCGGCCAGATAGTGGCGCGCGCCGTCGTCGTCGCCGCGCGCCGCCGACAGCTTCCACAGCCGCACCAGCAGGGACAGCCGCTCACCCCGTCCGCGGCCACGGTCGAGCTCCTCCTTCAGGAGACGGGCGGCCTCCGCGTCCTTGCCGGCGGCCAGGTAGTGGTCCGCGAGAAGGAGGGCGCAGGCGTGCGATTCGGGCGCCCGGGAGCGCAGCGCCTCGGCCTCCTCGATGATCTGCGCGGAGAGCTGCGGGTCGAGACGACCCGCCTGCTGCAGATCGGCCACCGCCAGGTCGGCGCGCAGCCGCTGCGCGTGCAGGCGGGCGCGGCCGAGGTAGGCCTCGCCCGTCTTCGGCGCCGCCTTGACGATCGCCTCGATCCCCTCGAAGGCGCGATCGAAGGCGGACGGATCCCGCCGGGCGGCCTCGCCGAACGCGGCCAGGGCCTTGTCGTGACGGCCGGCCCGCAGGCAGGCATCGGCGTAGATCAGGGCGATCGGCGCGCTGCTGCGGCTCTGCTTCTGGATCTCCTCGAGGCGCGGCAGCAGGCGCTCCGCCTCCCCGGGCAGGCGCGCGAGCGCCTGCTCGATCTTTTCACCGGCGGCCTGGTACCTGCCGCGGGCGGCGTGAATGGCGCAGGCCGCCAGGTAGAGATCGGGGCAGGCGGGGGACGATTCGATCGCCTCCTGCAGCCGCCGCAGGATCATCGGGGCCAGGGTCGCGTCGAGACGGAACGCCGCCAGGTAGCTCGCCGCGCTCCGCGGATGGAGTCCCAGCTGCTGCAGGGCCCGGCCCATCTCGAAGGTCGCGAACGCCTGCTGCGAGTCGGCCTTCAGAATGCGGTCGAGGTGGCCGGCCAGGACCGAGGCCAGGTCCGACCGCGCGTCGAGGAGCGCCGAGATCACCTGGACGGAGCGCTTGTGGTCGCCGGACTCGGCCAGGATGGCCAGCATCAGGAGCGCCGGCTGCGGATCGGCCGGGGCGGCGTCCCGCAACCGCTGCAGCTCGGCCAGAACGGTGTCGGAGAGCTTCGGATCGGCCGTCCGTGCGGCGCGCAGCGCCTCGACGGCCTCGGTCGAGCGTCCCTCCGAGGCCAGGATCTTTCCGAGCGCCAGCGAGGCGAGGGGCAGAGATCCCTCGGCCTCGATCAGCCGGCGCAGCTTCTCGGTGACGGCGGGCGCCAGCCCGCGGTCACGGCCGTAGGCGGCGAAGTAGCGCTTGACGGCCGCGTCGTGGTCGCCCTTCTCGCTCAGCGCGTCGGCCATCGCCAGGGACACGCGCGCCGTGGTCGCGTCGTCCCGCAGCTTGAGGGTCTCCGCGCCGGCCGACAGGACGCGGTCGTAGCGCCTGCCGAGGCGCAGCGCCTCGACGAAGGCGACCCGGGCCGGGAGATCGTCGGGGGACGCGGCCAGGATCTCCTCGTATTTCGCGACGACCCGATCGAACAGCGCCGCATGAGTGACCCCGCCGCGCGACAGCTCGGCCAGCGCTCCCTGGTGGTCGCGCCGATCGAGATACAGCGAGGCGAGCAGGACCCGGGCCTCGGCGGCCTCGGGGCTGTCGCGGTCGAAGCGCTCCAGGGCGGACTTGATCTCCTCGGTCCGCTCCGGGGCGGCCTGCAGCAGGTCGCGGAACACCGCAGCCGCGCCGGCCAGCTGTCCGCCGAAGAACAGCGCCTCGCCCAGGGCGAAGCGGACCGCGTGCGGCACCTGGGTGCGGTTTTCCAGCGAGCGCAGGAGGTCGGCGATACGGGCGTGCAGGTCGGGGGCGGTCTCGGCGAGGAGCGCCACCGTCCTCAGGAACTCGGCCGCCAGATCCGGGCGGGACGCGGCCGCCTCGGTGAGCTGCTGCAGCGCCTCGGGGAAGCGCTTCAGCTCGACGTGGGCCTCCGCGACGCCGATGCGCGCCCGCGCCGCCTGCGGGTCCTCCTTGAGGACGGCGGCGAACCGGGCCACCGCCTCGCCGGACGAGGCCGGGGCCTCGCGCACCAGGTGGCGCAGGATCACGATCGCCCGGTCGCGCTCGCCCCCCTTGATCAGCAGGTCGGCCAGCATCAGGTGGGCGCCGGCTGATGTCGGGGCGGCGTCCAGGATCTTCGTCAGGCGCGGCGCCAGGAGAGAGTCCTCCTGGGGCGCCAGCCCGCGCGCCTTGCTCAGGCACTCCACCGCCTCATCGCCGCGCTGCTCCGCGAGGTACACGTCGGAAAGCAGGTGGTACGCCCGCGCGCAGCGCGGGTCGGCGGCCACGATCGCCTCGAGCGCATCGCGGATGACGGGAAGCCCCTTCTCCTCGGCGACCGTCAGGAGGATGTTGACGGCGGACTGGGACTGGCCGCGGCGCGCCAGCGCGGCGGCCAGGAGCCGGCGCGCCGCGCCGCTCGGGTCCTTCTCGGGAACCGCGAGCGATTCGAGAGCCGGCACGACCTCGTTCAGAAGCGCGCCCGCGTCGACCAGAGGCTTCATCGCCCCCAGGGCGGCCTCGGGGTCCTTCGCGGCCAGATGGGCCGAGACCAGGATCCAGCG
>DAISWT010000153.1:0-4611 GCA_036826235.1 Acidobacteriota bacterium
TCGTCCTCGGCGCCGGCACCTACGGCAACGTCATCCGGACGCTGATGCCGCTGGTGATCACCGAGGACCAGCTCGAGGAGGGTCTGGATGTCCTCGAGGGCGCCATCCTCGAGTCGGCGCAGGCGCTGCAGCCGGCCTCGGTCGAGACGCGCCCGCCGGCCCCGATCGCCCCGCGCCCGGGCGGCGACGACGTGTCGGTCGTCTGAGAGGAGAGCCCGATGCTGCTGGACGGAAAGAAGGGCCTGATCGTCGGCGTCGCCAACAAGCGCAGCATCGCCTGGAGCATCGCCGAGACGCTGCACCGCGAGGGCGCGCGCCTGGCCTTCAACTACCAGGGCGAGCGGCTGGAGGAGAACGTGCGCTCCCTGGCCGCCGAGCTTCCCGGCTCGGTCGTCCATCCCTGCGACGTCACGAAGGAGGACGAGATCGACCGCCTGTTCGCGAAGGTGAAGCAGGAGTTCGGCCGGCTCGACGTCCTGGTGCACTGCGTCGCCTTCGCGCGCAAGGAGGACCTGGAGGGCGAGTTCCTGGCCACGACGCGCGACGGGTTCAGACTGGCGCTCGAGGTCAGCGCCTACTCGTTGACCGCGCTGGCGCGCGCCGCGACGCCTCTCATGGAGGGCGGGGGCAGCATCGTGGCCCTCACCTATCTCGGCGCGGAGAAGGTCGTGCCGGGCTACAACGTCATGGGGGTCGCCAAGGCGGCCCTGGAGGCGAGCGTGCGGTACCTGGCGCACGATCTCGGCAAGAGGAACATCCGGGTCAACGGCATCTCCTCCGGTCCGATCAGCACCCTGGCGGCCCGCGGCGTCCCCGGATTCACGCGCATGCTGCAGATCGTCCGGGAACGCTCGCCGCTGCCGCGCAACACCGAGCCGGCCGAGGTGGGGGACACCGCGCTCTTCCTGGGCTCCGCGCTGTCCCGCGGCATCACCGGAGAGGTGATCTTCGTGGACAACGGCTACCACATCATGGGGATGTGAGCGGAGACACGTCGACGGACGCCTCCGGTCCCGCCGTCATCTGCCAGCGGCTCGCCAAGACCTATCGCGCGGCTCTCTCCCGCGGCGGGGTCACGGCCCTGCGCGGGCTCGACCTCGCCGTTCCCTCGGGTCAGACGTTCGGGCTCCTGGGACCGAACGGCGCCGGCAAGACCACGCTCGTCAAGCTTCTCCTGGGCATCGCCTTCCCGACCTCCGGGATGGCCTCGGTCCTGGGCCGGCCGGCCGGCGACGTGCGCTCGCGCGAGCGCATCGGCTACCTGCCGGAGAGCCACCGCTACCCGCCGCACCTGACGGGCGAGCAGGTGCTGCACCACTTCGGGCGGCTGTCCGGCCTGCGCCGCCCCGGGCGCGCGCGGCGCGTCGACGAGCTGCTGCGCCGGGTGAACCTGGGGGAGTGGCGGTCGGTCCGCGTGCACAAGTACTCGAAGGGGATGCTGCAGCGGCTCGGGATGGCCCAGGCGATTCTCAACGAACCGGACCTGCTGATCCTGGACGAGCCGACGGACGGGGTCGATCCGATCGGCCGGCGCGAGATCCGCGACCTGCTCCTGGAGCAGAAGGCGCGCGGCGCGACCATCTTCCTGAACTCCCACCTTCTGTCCGAGGTGGAGCGGATCTGCGATCGGGTGGCCATCCTGAAGGAGGGCGCGCTCCTGCGCGACGGCGGCGTGGCCGACCTGACCCGGCCGAGAAGCGCCTGGCAGGTCGAGATGCGCGCCGGCCGGCCGGACGCGGTCGCGGGCGCCATGGCCCGCGTGCCCGGGGCCCGGGCGGTGGACGGCCGCGTCGAGATCGAAGGTGACGTGGCGGCCGTGAACGCCCTGATCGACGCGCTGCGCGGACAGGGGGTCGAGATCACCGCCGTCCTGCCGCGCCGCGACAGCCTGGAGGACGTCTTCGTGAAGGTCCTGGGGGAGGGGGAGACGCCGTGAAGGTCGCCGCCATCCTGATCGACACCGGGCGAGAGCTGATGTTCCGCAAGACGATCATCGTCTACTTCGGGGTCGTCACACTCGTCCTGCTGTGCTTCGCCCTGGCGCTGCACACCGACGTCGCCGACGGCCTCATCGCCTCGATCTCGGTGGCCGGTCTCCGGGCGAGCTCCCCCGGCATGAACGGGCTCACCGCCGGGGACTTCGTGCGCTACGTGCAGCTCGGGACGGCCTTCATGCTCTACCCGCTGGCGATCCTGATGTCCGTCTTCGCCACCGCCAGCCTGGTTCCCCGCATGATCGAGAAGGGGACGATCGACCTGCTGCTGTCGAAGCCGATCACACGCCCCGCGCTGTTCGCCTCGCGCTACCTCGGCGGCCTGCTGGCCGTGACCGTGAACTTGCTGTATCTCACCGGCGGCCTGGGGGTGATTCTGGGACTCAAGACGGGAGTGTGGAACGGCGGCATCGTCCTGTCGGGTCTGCTGATGTCCCTGTATTTCGCCTGTCTGTTCGCGTTCGTCGTCCTGGCGGGCGTGCTGCTGCGCTCGACCACGGTCTCCGTGATGATCACCGCCGCCCTGTTCTTCGCCAGCCTCATCGTCCGCCTGCCGCACGCCTACCGGGACTGGCCGCTCCTGATCACCGGACACGTCTGGCGCTTCCTGGCGGTGACGGTGATCGAGGTGCTGTACCATGCCCTGCCGCGGACCTACGATTTCGTGCGGTCGAGCACCGCCCTCATCCGCCATGAGGGAGGCCCCGACTGGGGCGCGGTCGGGGGCTCGGCGTTGTCGGGCGCGGCGGCGCTTCTGCTGGCGGTCGTCTATTTCTCGAGACGGGACTACTGACGAGGGAGGAGGGCGTGACGATGCGCAGTGTTCGGTTGGAGGCCCTCGCGGCCGCGCTCGGGGTTCTCGCTCTGGCGTCTGCCTGCGGCCGGAAGGGGGGCGCCGCCGGGGTCGTGCGCGCCAGCGCGCTCGGAACCTACCCGAAGGAGAGCGTCGCCCTCCTGGTCCTGGAGGTGAAGAAGGTCCGTTCTCTCGGCGAGGACGTCCCCTGGCTGAAAAGGCTGGCGTCCCTGGCGGAAGAAGAGGGCGGACCGTTCCAGGAGGTCGTGAAGCGGCTGGGGGCCGACACGATCGATCAGCTGGGCCGTCTCAGCATGGCGGTCGTGCCGGATGGCGGCCACGGGGTGGCGTACGGCATCCTGGCGGAGGGATCGTTCGACCCGGCGAAGATCCGCGCGGCCCTGGGTGGGCGAGATCTGCTGACCCTCGTGGAGGCGGAGGGCAAGCCGGACTTCAGCCTCGCCATCTTTCCCGACGGCAGCCTGGGTCTCGGTCCTCGGCGGGTCCTGGAGGTGATGCGCGGCAACGCGACCGCGCGCGGACAGGGCCTGGACGGCAACCAGGCGATCCTGGCGCCGCTCGAGCGGGTCCGAACCGAGGCGCAGCTCTGGGGAGCGCTCGACTGCCAGAGCCTCGGCCGGCTGGTGCGCGACGCGACCTCGACGGGCGATCTCGCCCGGCTGTCCCTGCCGTCAGGGAAGCTCGACGCGCTCCTGTCGCTCGCCTTTCGCGGCACCATCGGCGAGTCGGTGGATCTGGACGTCCTGGGTCGGGCCGACGCCGAGGCGAATGCCCGTAACCTGGCCGATGCGGCGCGCGGCCTGGTGGCGCTCGGACGGATCGGCGCGGGCCGGGAGCAGGCGAAGGCCTGGCGCGATTTTCTCGACGGCATCCGCGTCGACCAGAAGGGGACCGACCTCAGCCTGCATGCCTCGATCCCCCCGACGACCATGCAATCATTCGTGGAACAGATGGTGTCGGTGCGGCGGCAGCAGGCGGAAACGGCCGCGGAGCACCCGGCCGCGGAGCACCCGGCCCGGGAACACCAGAATGCGTCCGCGCCCGCGCCGTCTGCGGGACCTCCAACTCCGGCGTCTCCGGGGAGAAGGGACTCGGCAGCGCCAGGGGGCAAGCCCGCTCGCCCAGCCCCTTCCCCCCGGGACACGCAACCGCCAGAGCGCGGCGTCCCCGGAAATACGGCCGCGCCAGGTTCCAGTTCCGCAGCGCCGCCAGGATTCTGAATCCGGGCGCCCCATTCGTCCCGTTGAGCCCGTTCCCACCCGGCTCCGTGACCCAGACGGGGCAGCGTGGCCCGCAGAGCGCCAGCGCGCGCGTCTCCGTTTCCATGTCCCGCACGCTCTCGAGCGGACACGAGCCCGGCCCGAGATATCCCCCCCTCACCCGGCCGATCAGGTGCACGAGCAACCGGTGACGGGCCCTCCCTCCCGCCGTCCGTCTTCCTGAACCTCTGCTGGCCATCGCGCCGCCCACCCCTTTCGACGTGCCCGGTCGCTGAAACCGACAACCTCCGGAGGCTGTCTACCCTTCGTCTCTGTCCTTCCCTAACGCAAGCGACGTGCCACACATCCGGTGGCCGCGGCCCGGCGCGGCGCGTGGCCAGAAACGCGTTGATGGGAGCCGCTTCTGGACGAAATGACGGCGGATAGAACGGGCAGGCGCGGCGGGGGCGGCGAGGGAGAACACTATCCGGACGGATAGACCGGCTATCCGATTGGGTATACTTTCAGCACCCATGAACCCGAAACTCGCGGCCGTGGCGGGGCCGAAACTGGGGATGGTCATGGCGCTGGACGAGACCCGCAC
>DAISWT010000153.1:4721-6473 GCA_036826235.1 Acidobacteriota bacterium
ATCTCCGACCTGGGCAGCCACAACGGGACGTTCGTGAACGGCGTGCCGGTGAAAGAGCGCGTCCTCGCTCATGGCGACCAGGTCCGCGTCGGTGACTCGGTCTTCCTGTTTCTTCTGGAGGAGACCGAGGTCCCGCAGGCCGGCGCCATCGTGGAGATGAAAGAGGCGGGCCTGATCGCCGGCAGCACCATCGAGTTGTCGGCGGACGCCGCCCGCCTCCTGAAGACCCAGCGCGTCCCGCCGGAGTCCCGCGCGGCGCGCGATCTGGGGGTCCTGCTCAGGATCAGCACGTCGATCAACTCGATCCGCGATCACGAGACGCTGCAGCGCCGGCTCCTCGAATCGATCTTCGAGGTCGTCCCCGCCGAGCGGGGCGCCGTCCTACTCGCCGGTCGCGGTCAGGACGAGATCACGGCCGTGTTCGGTCTGGAGCGGGACGCCGCCTCCGGCCGGGGGGTGAAGGTCAGCCGCACCATCGTCCAGCGCGTCCTGCGCGATTCCGTGGCGGTCCTGAGCAACGACGTGCGCGACAGCGACGATTTCGCCGAGGCCCGCAGCCTGGCGGTCGCCAACGTCCACTCGGTGCTGGCGGTGCCTCTGCAGTTCGCCGACCGGAGGCTGGGAGTCCTGTACCTCGATTCGAGCAGCCCGAAGGCGCGCTTCGACGAGGGACACCTGCGGCTCCTGGCCGCCATCGCCGGCATCGCCTCGGTGGCCCTGGAGAACGCCCGGCAGATCCAGTGGCTGGAGAACGAGAACCGGCGGCTCCTCCACGACGCCGGTCTGGAGCACAACATGGTGGGGGAGAGCCCGGCCATGCGCGCCGTCCTGGAGTTCGTCGCCAAGGTCGCCGGGACGCGCGCGACGGTCTTGATCACCGGCGAGAGCGGCACCGGCAAGGAGCTGGTGGCGCGCGCCGTGCACCAGAACGGCGAACGCGCCAGGAAGCCGTTCGTGGCGATCAACTGTGCCGCGCTGGCCGCGACGCTGCTCGAGAGCGAGCTGTTCGGGCACGAGCGTGGGGCGTTCACCGGCGCCGTGACCCAGAAACAGGGCAAACTCGAGGTGGCCGACGGCGGCACCCTGTTCCTCGACGAGGTGGGCGAGCTCGCTCCGGCCCTCCAGGGCAAGCTCCTGCGCGTCCTGCAGGAGCACGAGTTCGAGCGGGTCGGCGGGACGCGATCGATCAAGGTGGACGTGCGCGTGGTCGCCGCCACCAACAGGGACCTCAAGGAGATGGTGCGCACCGGGGCGTTCCGCGAGGACCTGTTCTACCGGATCAACGTCGTGGCGCTGGCCATGCCGCCCCTCAGGGAGCGGCGGGAGGATGTGCCGCTCCTGGCGCGCTACTTTGCCTCGAAAGACGCCGCACGCTGCAACCGGCGCGTGGAGGGGATCTCCGCGGAGGCCATCGACTGTCTGATGAACTATGACTGGCCGGGCAACGTGCGCGAGCTGGAGAACGCCGTCGAGCGCGCCGTGGTGCTCGGCTCGGGCGAGATCCTCCGTCCCGAGGACCTCCCCGAGAGCGTGCTGGAGGCCGAGCCGCGGGCGCAGCCGTGCGTCACCAGGTACCACGAGGCGATCCAGGCGACCAAGAAGGAGATCATCCTGAAGGCCTTCAAGGAGGCCGGGGGCAATTACGTCGAGACCGCCCGGCTCCTCGACGTGCACCCCAATTACCTGCACCGCCTCGTCCGCACCATGAACCTGAAGGGGACTCTCAGAAAATAGCTCCCGGAAGGTTCCTAG
>DAISWT010000154.1:0-6418 GCA_036826235.1 Acidobacteriota bacterium
CGCCCTGTTGTGCCTGCTCTGCGCCGCTCCCACCCTGGCGCAAACTGCGGGACTCCTGCGCGGTTCGGTGACGGACATCAAAGGGTCACCCCTGGGTGGTGTTGTGATCACCGTCGCGAGCGGCAGCCAGGGGCTCGTCTGATCGCGCGCGCGGCGCGAACGTCGTGGCGGCTCAATCGGACGCGCGGCCGGCACCCTTGCCGGCGACGACCTTGACGATCGTCGCGTCGTCGGACTCCACGCCCCCCGCATCGACCGCCCGAGCCACCACCATGAGGACATCCCCGGGCCGACGCTCAGGCCGCAGTCTGTGGCCCGCCATGTAAGGCCGCTCCGTGTCGGTGGCGACCAGCTCGCCGTCCACGTAGAACGTGACCGAGACGATCGCCTGCGGACCGATGGCGTCGGCCGAGAGCTCCAGACCGCCGCCAGCCGCCACCTCCGGCGGCGCGAACACCCGCACGGCCGGCGCCGAGACCTCGCGCCGGACGAAGACGCCGGCGTCGCTCGAGTTGCCCGCCCCGTCGACGGCGGTCACCAGGATGCTGTTGAGCCCGAGGGCGAGCGGCACGCGCGCCGCCATGAACCGCCCGCCGGTCACCGCCGCCGCGACGTCGTTGACCAGCACGGTGACCGGGGCGGCGTCCGTGACGCTCCCCAGGACCGTGACCTGGTCGGCGCCGGTGATGCTGCCGCTGGCCGGCGAGGCGATGCTCAGCTCCGGCGGCGTCCGGGCGAGGTTGACGGTCACGGCGACGTCGGCGCTCAGGCCCGCTCTGTCGGTCGCCCGGCCGCGCACCGTCTGGCCGCCGCCCTCGTGCGTCACCGCCGCTGGCGGCGTCACCTCGGCCACCCCGGAGTGAGCGTCCTCGGCGGAGAACGTCACGCTGACGTCCGATCTGTTCCATCCGCCGGCGTTCGGCCCGGGCGACACGGCGGCCCTGATGACGGGGGGCGTCTTGTCGAGGCTGATCTTCACGCCGGCGCTGGCGCTGTTCCCGGCGCGGTCTTCGGCGCGGCCGACGAACTCCTGGTCCGCCCCTTCGCTCGTGACGGTGATCGGCGGCGGGCAGAAGGCGATGCCGCTTTCGCCGTCGGAGCATACGAACGTCACCGTGGCATCCCGGCTGGTCCAGCCGTTCGCGTTCGGCCCGGGCGTGACCGTCGCCCGGATCGTCGGCGCCGTCCGGTCAATGCTGATGCGCGCGCCGGCGAACGCGATGTTCCCGGCCCGATCCACGGCGCGCCCGTCGGTTTCCTGTCCCGCGCCTTCGGTCGTGACGGTCACGGGGTCGCTGACGGTCGCGATCCCCGACAGGGCGTCGTTGGCGCTGAAACGCACCGTGACGTCCGTGCGATTCCAGCCGGCGGCATTCGGCGGCGGGTCGACCGACGCGGCGATCTGCGGCGGCGTCCGGTCGATGCTCACCTTGACCGAGGCGCCCGACGTCGTCCCCGTCCGGTCGGACGCCGTCCCGCTCAGGACTTGCCCGGCGCCCTCGTGGGACACCGTGATCGGCCGAGTACAGGTGGCCACGCCGCTGGTCGAGTCGGAGCAATCGAACCGGACGCTGACGTTCGTGTTGTTCCAGCCCGCCTCGTTGGGCGCCGGCTCGAGGGTCGGCTTGATGATCGGCGGGTCCTTGTCCACCCCGATGATCTTGATCGTCACGCCGCTGCTCTTCCAGCCCTGGACGAGGACTTCCAGCCGGTTGGATGCGGCCAGGGTGACAGTCTTCGGAACGACGGCAACCTTGGAGCTGCACTCGGAGCCGCCGACGACCTGCGCGCCGTTCAGAGTGACCGACGCCAGCGTCGCCCTGTCGAAAGTCTGCAGCAGCCCGCCGTTGTAGACGAGAAGCGTGTAGGTCTCGAGCGGGTTCAGGACGCTGAACGTGTCGGTCGAGGTCTTCGGCTTGCCGGACGCCGTCCGATAGTCCTTTGGACCGAACACGACGAAGGTGCCGGCGAAGCCCACCCCGGATGAACCCGGAACGAGGGCCAGGATCAGCACCAAAAACCGCCCGCCGAGGTTCAGCCGCCGCTCGATCGTCTGGAGCAGGAGCCCCGCTCCGAGGTGCCCGACGAACACACCTGCCTCCTTCTCGATGGCGCCCGGCGCCGGATTCGGGCTAATATACGCCGCCCCTGATTTCTCCGGGCCGGCGGATTTTCCAATAACCGCAGTGCACTCGACGAAGGGAGCGGCTCTCATGAAGAAGGCCCTCATCCCGGCTCTCGCTGCGTTCCTGGCGGGCACGGCCTGTCACAACAGCGCGCCAGTCGCCACGGTGGATTTCAAGACCGAGGATCAGAAGACGCTGTACGCCCTCGGGCTCGCGCTGAGCGACAACATCGCGCCGTTCAACCTGTCCGAATCCGATCTCGACTTCGTGAAGGCCGGCCTCTCCGACGGAGCGCTGCACCGCACGCGGCAGGTGGACTTGGCGGTCTACGGCACGAAGCTGCGCGAACTGGCGCAGGCGCGCTCCAGCGCCGGGTCCGCCGCCGAGAAGACGGCTGGGGCGGAGTTCCTCTCCAAGGCGTCCCTCGAGAAGGGGGCGGTGAAGACGCCGCAGGGTCTCGTGTATCAGGAGATCGCTCCGGGCAAGGGCTCGGCGCCCGCGGCGAGCGACACCGTGAAGGTGCACTACAAGGGCACCCTGATCGACGGGACCGTGTTCGACAGCTCAATCGATCGCGGCCAGCCCGCGGTCCTCTCGCTCATCAGCGTGATCCCCTGCTGGACGCAGGGAGTTCAGCTGATGAAGGTCGGCGGCAAGAGCCGGCTGGTCTGCCCGCCCGAGCTCGCCTACGGCGATCGCGGCGCGCCGCCGCACATCAAGCCGGGCGCGACACTCGTGTTCGAGGTCGAGCTGCTCGACATCGTCAAGAAATAGAGAGCCGCGCCGCCCCGACCTGGCCGAATCTCCCTACTGCAGCGGCGCGCCGCAGCGGAAGCAGAAGCGCGGGTTGCCGTACCTGCCGAGGGGTCTGTTGCAGGCGGGACAGCGCCAGTCCACGAGCGAGAACAGCACCACCAGGACGCCGTACCCGAGCACGTAGAGACCCCAGCGCCCCGACGGGACGCCGAGCACCTCGTCGACCCCGCGCAGGCGGAGGATGAAAACCGCGAGAACCAGCGCCAGAAACGTCGCCACCACCAGCCTTCGCCGGCCGCGCCGGACGTGGAACAGACGCTTGATTTCGGCCCGCTGCTCTTCGGTGGGCTGCGCCGTGACCTGCGTGTGCGGGAGGCTCACCTGAAGCTCGAGGCGGGCGGACCGGAGATCCGTTCGGGGCGCTCGCGGGACAAGCTCGTCCTGGCGCGCGCCAGGTCGTCGAGCAGCGCGCGCGACGAGACCGGTCTGCCGAGAAAGTCCTCGATGACCTGACGGGAGGTGCGCTCCAGCCCGAACCGGTAGAGCCGCTCCGACACCCAGGCGTACCAGGCCGGGTCCCCCTCGGCGTACGGGCCATGCAGCTCCTTGAGGCGCGCCCGCAGGTCCGCCACCAGGATCGCCCCGACCGCGTAGTTCAGCATGTAACCGGGCAGGTCGATCAGCTGTCCCCGCACGGCCCACCAGGACAGCTCCGGGTGCGGCCTGATCCGGAAGTAACGCTGCGTGATGTCGGTCCAGACCTGGTTGGGATCGGCTTCGGGGTTGTGGTGCATGCGGATCTCGAACAACGCCCAGGCGGTGTCCATGACGATGCCGGCGTACTTGGCGCGCAGCGAGTCCGCCAGGGGCACGGAGGCCCCCAGGTACCTGCGCTGCCACGCCGGCTCGAACATCTCAAGAGCGGCGATGTCGGCGATCGCCTCGGTGAACAGGTCGCTGTCAGGCCAGTCCTCGAACGCCGGCCGCGCGCGGATCGCCGCGATGTGGATGGCGTGGCCGCTCTCGTGCAGCAGCTCGTTCAGGTTGTCGATGCTGCCGATGCTGTACGAGGCGAACACCCACGGCTCGCCCGGCGTCCAAAGGCCGTCCTGGAGGCGCGGTCTGGCCCCGAAGGTGGTGAAGGCGACTGGATTCTTGCCCTCGCGCGGCTCCAGGTCGTACTGCACATTCAGCGCGGCCACGTCCGCCCCCAGATTCTTGTAGTAGCGCTCGTTCACCGGCCGGAGGATCTCCTTGGTGATGACCGGACGCAGCCGACGGCTCGCCACTCCCGTCTGGTAAGCGAAATCCCACGGCTCGACGGCCTGCTCGGGAGCGATCTCCCGCCAACTCTCCAGGACCGAGGTGAGCCAGTCCTCCACGACGCCCGGGTCGACCCCGACGTCCTTCGTTCCGGCCTCCACGGACGTCTTGTCCGCGGTCATTTTCGCCGCGCTGAGATGCACCAGGCGGCGGTACGGGCTGGCCGGGCCGTCGTCCCCGTTTAGCGCCTTCCAGATCGGCTCCATCGAGAGGAACAGCCGCTTCCTCCTCGACGGCTCGTCGGTGACCGGCAGCAGACCGAAGACCGTCAGCCGGTCCAGCCTCCGTCCCTCGAACGACAGATGGCGCGCCGCCTGCCCGAAGCAGGCGTACATCCTCTCGGAGAGCGTCTTCATCCCGTCCGGCCCCTGCGACAGGACTACGGGATCGTAGGAGCAGTCCGCGCCCCCGGGCGCGTCGGCGGACGCCGTGGCCGCTCCGGCGGCCGCCGGGTCCTTCTCGTCCGCCAGGTCCTTCCCGAACGTGCGCTTGATGACGTCGAGGGCCCGTCGATCGTCGGCCCCGAGCCCCGCGGGCGGCCCGTCCTGGAGGGCGGACTGCAGTTTCTCCCGTGCGGCGCGATACCGCGCGACGAGATCCGCCAGGGACGTTCCCCGCCGCGTGCTCTGCGCTCCCCTCGCTCGCGTCACGTCGATCCGATCTCTGAGGGAGCGCGCCTCCTCGTAGGCGGCCTCGACCGCGCTCAGCGGAGCCCCGCTCCCGGGCGGGCAGGCGAGACACAGCGCCGCCAAGCCTCCGGCGAGCAGGGCAACAGCCCACCCTCTCTTGTTCATGGCGGGCCGAGACTACCGTCGGTTCGACGGAGCAGTCAAGCGCGGTTCGCCCGCAACGGTCTCCTCCGGGGCTTGATCAAGAAATGGAACGGGGCGACCCGGCGCGATCCACGGACCGGCCGGGCCGCCCCGCCCTTCGACTCGATCCAGTCTGCCACCCGGCTAGAAGCGGACGCCCATGCCGACAACCGCCTGGGACTCGTCGGCGATGACGACCTTGAACTGTCCGTACGGCCGGGCGTCGCCCTTCTTCGCGCCGACGCCGAGCACCAGGTTCACGCCGGCGTCGTTCGTGTTGCCGTTTCCAGCCCGCTCCCTGTCCTGATGGATCAGCGTGGGCCCCGCGCCGGCCCAGAACCCGTACGGTGAGCCGCTGGGGAAATCGTAGTGGAAATCGAAACTGAACGTCGTCAGATCACCGCTGTTTACCAGCACCTGCTCGACGTTCGGGTTGCCGAACCAGCGCCCCTTCGCGCTCACATCGAACAGCGCCTCGGCGCCGAGGAACGGCCTGTCCTCGTCGGGGTAGAAGCCCCCGCGCACGCCGAAGTCGGTTGTCCGGGCCTGGCCCGGAGAGATCGCGAGCGCACCGGTGAAGAGAACAGCGCTGGCGATGAGCAGGGAACGCAGAACAGGGTTCTTCCGCATCGTAGTCATCGTCGTGCCTCCTTTCGGAAGGATTAGCCTCGGACGTGGATGTGGTTCACGACCTCTTTGACGCCCGCGACGTCCTCGGCGACCTTGACGGCGAGCTGGCGTTCGGCTTGGGTGCGGACCTCGCCCTCGAGCGTCACTGTGCCTCGATCCGTATCGACGTTGATGTCCGCAGCTCTCACGCCGCGCTCGAAGGCGAGCGACAGCTTGACTGCGGCGGTGATGGAAGCGTCCCGGATCGAGTCGGTCGCGGTGCGGGTCTCTCCCGCCTGGGATTCTGACCGCGCACAACCCCAGGAGATCATCCCGATGACCGCCAGGACTGCGGTCCATCCAATCGTGCGGCGATTCATCGTTACCTCCTTTCAGGAGCGGATAACCTGCGCTCCAGGACGCTGGTCTCGCAGCAAGCACGATGCCATGCGTCGTGAGGCGGCCAAAAGTCGCGACGGACGAGTGGTTTACGTGGATCTCAGGCAGCCGAGGGCTTGTCCGGCGGGAAGAGCAGAGTGTCCTCCCGGGTGGATATCACGAAGAGCCCTGTGGTGGAGGCTCTCGTAGCGCGCTTGGTCCGGTCCGCCCGTCCGCGCTATCATCCGTTCCTCATGGACATCGCCATCCGCTGCCGCGCATTGCGCAAGACATACGACGCCAAGCCGCCGGTGGAGGCCCTGCGCGGTCTCGAGCTGGAAGTGCGCGCCGGCGAGTGCTTCGGCCTGCTCGGCCCGAACGGCGCCGGCAAGACCACGACCGTCGAGATCCTCG
>DAISWT010000155.1:0-436 GCA_036826235.1 Acidobacteriota bacterium
CTTGTGGGTGCTTTGGGGATGGCCAAGTGCGCCGATGATCGAGTGACAGAGGTTAAGCCAAGTCCCTCGAACGCACTTGCTAGTACGACACAAACGATGCTCGCCTTGAAACTGTCGAACGCTGATCTGCAGTGCGCCCTCAAGTTTGTCAGTCCGTACAAGACCAGCGGTAACGATCCCATTAAGACAAGTGCTGAGGCTGCTGAGACGGTCTTCACGGGTCTAATTTCTCTCCAGAACCAACATGTTGCTCTCTTGAAGAAACTCTGGGACGACCCGAAGCCTGATGAGCGTACAGGTTCCTACCTGGAGGAGTACACGGAACTTGGTGCCAAAGCGGACGATCTCTGGAAGACACTCCCTGTTGCAGCAGTGACTGCAACATATGCTGTCATCGAAGCAGACCCCACAACTGGAAAGATGACACGCTTCAACT
>DAISWT010000155.1:543-6404 GCA_036826235.1 Acidobacteriota bacterium
CCCTCTTCTGCCTCCGACGCTTATTGAAGGCCCTCTGCCGGTCTTGCTCCTTCCTAGTCATGCTCTTCCCTATCCGCCCAGGCTCCCCCCGGGCTCGCGTTCATTGCCCCCAACGGGGCGGGATTTGGACTACGAATCGGCCTACGTCCCCTCGGAGCCGAATCCGAAGGTCGCAAGTTCGAGTCTTGCTGGGCGCACCACTTCTTCCCGCGCGCGTTCAGGAGTCCTCGGGCCCGCGGAGCGGCGTCACCAGCCTGGCTGAGGCAGGGTCTGGCGCGGGCGCGGCTGCCGGCGTAGACTCTGCATCTTCGGAATCGACCGACATCGCCGGGTCGCGTCAAGGAGGAGAAGGATGAAAGCCATTCGAGGTCGTGCGCTTGTTGTTCCCGCCGTCGTCCTCGCCTGTGGGGCGCTGTTGCTCGCGGCCGCCCCGAAGAGGAAAGACCAGGCCCAGCCCATGAGTCCGGTGAAGGCCGGGCTTCTCCTGTTCAACGACACGGCGTTGTCCGGCAGCGGCAAGTACGCCTGCGCCACCTGCCATCCGCGCGGCGGGCACACCGACAACAAGACGTACGTCGGGCTCGAGGTGGTGAAAGACGGCACGCCGGAGGGCCGCAGCGTGCCGCTTCTCTACGGCGTGAAGGACACCGCCCCCTACTCCTGGGCCGGAGGCAAGACGCTGGAGGAGAACGTCAAGGGGATCATCATGAACCGGATGAAGGGGAAGGAGCCGACCAAGGAGCAGCTGGCGAACCTCATCGCCTACCTCGACTCCCTGGAGTTCTGGCAGAATCCGAATCTCAACCCTGACGGATCGGCCGCCGACGCGGCACCGGCGGCGGCGAAGCGCGGCTACCAGGTCTTCCTGAAGGCGTCGTGCAACGCCTGCCACGTGCCGCCGACGTTCGCCAAGGCGGAGAACGAGGACATCGGCAGCGGCGGCTCGTTCAACGTGCCGTCACTGCGGGGACTCGCGACCACCGCGCCGTACTTCCACGACGGGCGCTACCCCAACCTCAGGGCGCTCATTCCCGCGAAGCTGAAGTACCTCGAGGGGCTCGGATCGACGGAGACGTTCAACGACGCGGAGATCGAGGACCTGCTGGTCTATCTGAACACTCTGTGAGGACTAGCGGACTTCGTGCTTGCGGATCCAGCCCGGCCACTGGATGAAGTCTCCGTCCGAGAAGACGATGTCGCAGTCGTAGGACTGCGTGGGCCCGACCTTCCCCAGCTCGTCATCCTTCCCGTCGCTGGCGTAGGAGACCAGGATGTAGTCCTTGCCCTGGCGGTCGGTGTGGTACAGGTACGGGTGGCCCCAGGCGTCCTTGGTGCGCAGGCCCTCGAGACTCCCGGCGGGCAGCTTCTTCGCAAGGCAGGCGCCGAGGTCGGCGAACTCGAAGCACACCGGATAGCGCGGCCCTTCCTCCGCCACCTGCTTCTTCGCGAAGGTGTCGACGATGGCGCCTATCGTCTTGAGGTCGTGCATCGTCCGGTTCTGGTTGCCGTAGGCGAACGGCTCGCCGAGACCCAATGCTGTGGCCTGCTGCTGGGTCATCGACTCGCCCATCACGCCGGTCAGCATCAGCATCCTTATGAACGTCTTCGCGGTGGGATCGGCCGCGATCTTGCTCGCGACGATCGCCTTGCCCCGGTCCTGCTGGATGATCTTCGCCACCAGGTCTCCGGCGGCCGATTCGTCCTTCAGGATCCGCTCGATGACCGCGGCGCGATCGCCGGGAGGGCCGACCAGGCGGTCGATCACTTCCGCGCGGGTGGCGGGATTGGTCACCAGGGCCTCGATGAACTCCTTCCGCCTGGCGGCGTCCGCCAGAACGCCCGCCGGCTTGCTGGTGCACGACGGCAGGGACAGGCTCAATCCGATCAGGACCCCCAGGACAGCGGCGTGATTGCGGTTCATCGTTTCCCTCCGGACCATCCGAACCGACATCAAATTTATGTCTCCGTCCGCCGAGATCAAGCCGGGCCGTCCCGTCGCCGCCAGATTCCCTCCCCTCCGCCGCCTTTCGCCGGGCGGAGCGGCCTGCGGTCGGAACACCGCCCGCCCTGCTGCTTCGATGCACCGGTCGCTGATCGGTCGAACGGGACGGCGTGTGACTTCGACAGTACAGTTTCGTCATCGTGAGGAGGGCCGGTCCGGTCCCGTTGGGCGATTCGCCCCCCTGAGGCTTCCTCGCACCGGCCGCCTGAGGGGCCGGGCACCGGGCCGGCCCAAACGAACCCGAGACGGGGTCCCATTCTCCCCCTGCGAGGTGACGCATGCTCACCGCCCCCGAGTTCTCGTCCCTGATCGTCTCCCGCCCCCGCCCCGCCGCGCGCATCCTCTTGTTGAGGCTGCGCGGTCTGGCGCTCGCCGCCACGCTGTACGTCTCGGGCCTCGCGGCTCTCATCTTCGCCCCTTTCCTCCTGCTCGATGTCATGCATCCGACCGGGGCCGGTATCATTATTGTTGACCCGCCCATCCAGATCGGTTTCCGCCAGCCCGGGGGCGACAACCGGCGGGCCGGCAACATCAGGCGTGGTGCGCGCAACGGCCGGAAGGACGGCCGCCCGGCGACCGGTTCGAAGCCGGTGTCGAGGCGGGCCGTTCCGCGTCCGGCCGATGCCCCGGTGCCGCCTCCCGAGTCCGAGATAGCGGCCACCGCAGTGACGGCCGACGGACAGGGCGGTCCCGGCGACCAGTCCGGAGATCCCGAGGGCACCGGCACCGGGCCGGAGGGAGTGCTGGACAGCGACTGTCCCGATTGTCCCGGCACGGGACCCGAGGGCCCTGGTGATCCCGATGGGCCGTACGAACAGTGGGCACCGGGGCTCACTCCCCCTGCCCTCATCCCAGGCACGCGCGCCCTCCCCAAGTATCCCGACCCGGCGCGCAGGGCGGGCCTGGACGGCACGGTGATCCTGCTGGTCGTCGTCGAGGCGGACGGCACGGTGGGCGAGATCGATGTCATCAAGAACCCTGACCAGCGCTGGGGATTCGACCTGGCCGCGATCGATGCGGTGAAGAGGTGGCGTTACCAGCCGGCTCTCATGAGCGGCAGGCCGGTCGCCGCCTATATCCAGGTCATGGTGGAATTCACCCTGTCCCGCTGAAAAGATCCCGCAGGCCGCCCGTTCGAATTCCGTCGCGGGCGTCGGTTCCTGTCGCTCGCAATCCATTGCGTCGCGGGCGCTTCCGCGGATCTCATTTCTGCAACTTCCTTGACTGCCCGATCCGCGCGGACGACATTCATCGGGTGAGGCGCGCACGCCGCGTCGATCGGACGGGACACGTTGCCTGTCCTCATTCGCCGAGGAGGGAAGTATGCGATCCGGTTTCCTGAGAATCACGCTGCTGACCCTGGCCGTCCTGGTCTCCGGCGCCGCGATCGCGGTGTCCGCCGACCAGCCGGACCAGAAGGCCCACCAGAAGCGCGGCAGCATGGCCGCCAAGTCGGTGGCCCCGGGCCAGCTCAAGAAGTTCCACGTCACGGCCTACGATGGGAAGATCGCCCCCAGCACGCTGCGCGTGCAGAGGGGCGACAAGGTCCAGATCACCTTCGTAAGCAAGGACGCGACCTACTCGATCAAGTTCCCGGACTTCGATATCAGCAACAAGGTCTCCCCGGAGAAGCCGGCGGTCGTCGAGCTCACTCCGACCACGGCCGGGACCTTCGAGTTCCGCTGCTCCAAGTCGGTGAGCTTCAAGCGCTGGAGCAAGAACGGCACGCTCGTGGTGAACTAGCCCGGCTCACGCCTGGGCTCCCCCGGCACCCATACCGGGGGGAAGTGGACGGCGGCCCCAACGGGCCGCCGTCTTCTTTTTCGGGGCGGACTGCGGCGTGCGTCCGGGCCGCGGCTGCGCTAGACTCGCCCGCATGCGCTCGAGCGACGAGAGGTGGATGGCCACAGCACTCCGCCTGGCGCGCGCGGCGGGCCGGCGGGGCGAGGTCCCGGTTGGCGCCATCGTGGTCTCGGGGGGGCGGATCGCCGGCCGCGGCGCCAACCGTCCGATCGGCGCGCGCGACCCCACCGCGCATGCCGAGATCACGGCGATCCGCCGCGCCGCCCGCGCCGAGGGGAATTACCGGCTCACGGGCGCCACCCTGTACGTGACCCTCGAGCCCTGCCTGATGTGCCTCGGGGCGATGGTGCACGCGCGCATCGGTCGTCTGGTGTTCGGCGCGCGCGACCCGAAGGTCGGCTCGACGTCCCTCCTCAGGAAGGCGCGCCGTGGGCTCAATCACCGCTTCGAGATCGAGGGCGGCGTGCGCGCCGAAGAGTGCGCCGCCGCGCTGCGCGCATTCTTCGGCGGGCGCCGCGCTCGGGTCCGGCGCGCCGCGCGGTCCTGAGGAACGGCTTCGCGTCAATCGACGGGCAGCGTTCCGGCGGTGTAGACGCTGGTGCCGGGGTTGTAGGTCTTCCAGTCGAACCAGTAGTCCTTGAGACACGGCAGGCGCGCCAGACGCCGGCCCGCCAGGGGCCCCGCGGTGGCGAGCCCCGAGAAGTCCCACTCGCTGCCCGTTCGGCTGTCGACGATCGCCGGCGGACAGATCCCCGTCCTGAGGAACAGCTCGAGCGTCTCGTTCGCGACGCGGCGATCGAAACAGCGCAGGGATCGCCCGTCGAGATCGAGGAGGACCAGGAGCGGCGTGTCTCCCACGGTGTCCAGGATCGGGTTCTGGGCGACGAGGGTCGTCCACGGGTAGGCCTTGGCGACCGTCCCTGAGGTCACTCCCACCACGAGGTCTCGCGGCTGCAAGCCGTCGCGCGGATCGACGGGCGTGACTGTCGGATACTCGGCGATTTCCTTCTCCCAGTCGGCCGCTGCGTAGTGCTCCCGCGCGTCCTCGGCAGGGCGGAGCACGAGCGAGCGCGGGTGTTCCCGCTTCCACGTCTCGAAGGTCACCTCGTCCCAGGGGATCATTTCCAGGCACCGCCCGGTCAGGGAACCGAGGATCGCGCAGCCCGAGACCTGTTGCCACCACGTGCCGGTCTCCTCGTCGCTCATGATGAAGTTCTGATTGTTGATGCCCGCGAGATGAAAATGCAGCGTCCGCCCGCCCACCGTGGATTTCCACACCAGACCGGTGTGGCAGAGCGTTCAATAGGTCGCGACGATCGGCTCCCCGCCGACCACGTCGTTCACGACGTGGTGGTAGGCCATCGCGCGCACGGGATAGGCGTGCGCCTCCGATCCGACCTCGATCCCCAGCACGAGGTCGTCGTCCGCCACGTCCTTCGCCTGGTCCGCGTCCAGGAAGCCCGGGTGTGGCAGCGGACGGAACATCCATTCGAAATAATTCTGACGGGACAGGAAGGCGCAGGCTGCCAGCAGCGTCACCGCGCCCCCGGCGAGCACACGACCCTTCCAGGAGGCGAGGCGTGGCCGGAGCACGATCGCGGCCGCGAGGCCCAGGATGAGCAGGCTCAGCGTCAGCGGGGCGCCGTGGCTCCGCATCGAGTAGGACACGGCCAGGCCGCGCGGAGTCTGGGATCCGAACGGCCGGATGAGCACCATCGGCGTCGCCACCCACGCCAGGCTGCCCAGGACGGCGAGGCCGAGGATGAGCGCGGAGGCGCGCTTCATTCGGACCACACCGTCAGCCACCTCATGGGCAGGTCGTGCCAACCGGCTCGAGGCGCGTATCATCTGCGGTCGCACCAAACGGCCGGGAGAGGGCCGTTGAGCCTCTCAGGCCCAGACGCCACGGCTTTGTGGCCCAGGGGCCCGCGTACTCGATGCCGACGCGCGGGCCGCGCAACACGTCGCGGTCCGGCACGGCTGGCCCCGCCTCGATGAAGAGCGGGCCGGGCTCGCAGAGGTCGGCCCGGTTCAGCGACCGCTCGATCCGCAGGGC
>DAISWT010000156.1:0-6351 GCA_036826235.1 Acidobacteriota bacterium
CCCATCAGGCCGTAGGCGATGGCCTGCAGGTAGGCATAGATGCTGTTCGGCGAGACTGGAATGACGCGGCGTTTCATCGCGTGGGCATTGACGTCGTCCTCGCCCGCCGCATCGTCACGCGCGATCAGCTCGTAGAAGATGTTCTCGGCCGGGATGTACATCAGGGCGAAGTCCAGCGTTCCTTCGGCGGGCCGGAGATACTTGTCGGCGATGTCGTCGATGTGCCCACGCACTTCGCGCGCGAAGACGCGCCGCGCCCGCTCGCGCTGCTCCGGACCCTGGGCCTCGAGAAGCTGCCGGAAACCGGAGAGCGGGAACTTCGAGTCGATCGGCACCAGACCTCCGGGCAGTCGCAGGACGGCGTCGACCGTCAGGCCGTCCTGGAAGGTGTGCTGCAGCCCGAAATGATCGGCGGGGAACACCTGCTGCAGGAGCGCGCCCAGCGCGATCTCCCCCAGTCCGCCGCGGATTTTCGGTGCCTGGAAAATCTGCTGCAGACCGCGGATGTCCTGGCCCAGAGAGAGAATCTCCTGACCGCTCTGCCGGACTTCGCCCAGCCGGAGGTTGACGTCCGCGATCAGTCTCCCGGTGTCGGCACTGGCTCTCTGCAGGGCCTGGGCGTTTTCAGACAGACGGCTCGCGACCTGCCCCGTCAGCTCGCTGAGGGAGAGGCCGACGTCCCTGGGGATTTGCGCGCCGAGCTGCGCGATCTGCTCGGCCAGACGCACGATCTGGTTCTGCAGGAGGGCGATCGCCGGTTCGGGTGCTTCGGCGATCCGTGGTCTGCGGCGCAGGAGAGCCACGCCGAGGACGACGACGGCCACGACAAGGACCGCCAGGAGGGCCCCAACCGCTGGGTTGTCGATCGCCATGGACCCCGGAACCGGCCGGGAGGGACGCACGATCCACCGGGACGCCCGGGGCGCCCCGACGCGTCGGCTAGTCTATCGGCGCCCTATCGGGGTGTCAACTGATTGCGTGTCTTCAAGTTCGCCGCGTGTCGGTGACGGCGACCGGCCCGTCGCCGCGGACCGGCTCGGCTTCAGTTGCGCACCAGGAGCATGGCGCACTTGAGGTAGCGCGTCTCGGGCACCGACAGGTTCACCGGGTGGTCGGGCGCCTGCCCGCGCAACTCGATGAGACTGACGTCACGGCCGGCGTCCGCCGCGGCCTCTCGCAGCACCTGCAGGAACTCCTCCGGTCCGAGGTGATAGGAACAGGAGGAGGTGGCGATGACGGCGCCTGGGGATGCCAGCCGGAAGGCGCGCAGATTGATCTCCTTGTAGCCGCGCAGGGCCGCCTCCACCGCCTGGGCGCTCTTGGTGAAAGCGGGTGGATCGAGGACGATGAGACCGAAGCGCTCCTGCCTCCGATCGAGCTCCTTCAGGTGATCGAAGGCGTTTCCCTCGATCCACTCGCAGCGCGACTCAAGCCCGTTCAGGGCGGCGTTGCGCCGGGCGAGCCGCACACACTCGGGGGAGATTTCGATCCCGGTGCAGCGCTCGGCGCCGGCCTGCAGCGCGTACAGGCCGAACGACCCGGTGTTGCAGAAAACGTCCAGGACACGGCGGCCGCGCGCCAGCGGCTGCAGCGCGCGCCGGTTGAAGCGGTGGTCGAGGGACATGCCGGTCTTCTGCCCGGAGCGCAGCGGGACCAGGAAGCGCAGGTCGTCGAGGGCCATCTCGAGCTCCTCCGGGACCTCGCCGGTCAGAAGACCCGTGCGCGTCTCGAGACCCTCGCGCAGGCGGGTCGGCAGGTCGCTGCGTTCGTAGATGCCTCGCGGGTGCACGGCGTCCTGCAGGGCTGTGGCGACTTCGTCGCGCCGCCGATCCATCCCGAGCGTCGAGATCTGCACCACCAGGCAGGGTCCGTAGCGATCGACGGTCAGGCCGGGGAGCCAGGCGCCCTCGCTGAACACCAGACGGCAGGACTCTCCGGAGGCATAGAAATGGCGCCGGTAGGCCAGCGCGTGGGCGATGCGACGTCTCAGGAGCGCGGCGTCGACCGGCTCGTCCTTTCGGCGGGTCAGTACCCGCACCGCGATGCTCGAGGAGCTGTTGTAGTAGCCGCGCGCCAGGAAGCGGCCGCGGTGGTCGAGAACGTCCACCGCCTCGCCAGGGGTGAGGCCGTCGTCCGCCTTCTCGATCTCTCCGGCGTACACCCAGAGATGCCCCGACTTGACGCGCTGGTCGCGGCCCTTCCTCAGGGTGAC
This sequence comes from Acidobacteriota bacterium, assembly GCA_036826235.1. GTDB lineage: Bacteria > Acidobacteriota > Polarisedimenticolia > Gp22-AA2 > Gp22-AA2 > Gp22-AA3. Next base: position 2,213 of record DAISWT010000156.1, read on the forward strand.
TCGCCGATTCATGGGGATGGACATGGACGCATGGTCACCCGCACAGCGGCCGGTCCTTCGACTTCAGACCATCGGCAGCTTGATGCCGGTCTTCTTCGCGAAGGCGATCGCCTCGGGGTACCCGGCGTCGGCGTGGCGCATGACGCCTGTGCCGGGATCGGTGGTGAGCACGCGCCTCAGCCGGGCGGCGGCTTCGGCGGTGCCGTCGGCGACCACGACCATGCCGGCGTGCAGGGAGTAGCCGATGCCGACCCCGCCGCCATGATGCACGGACACCCAGGAGGCGCCGGCGGAGGCGTTCAGCAGGGCGTTCAGGATCGGCCAGTCGGCGATCGCGTCGGAGCCGTCGCGCATTCCCTCGGTCTCGCGGTTGGGGGAGGCGACCGAGCCGGCGTCGAGGTGATCTCGCCCGATGACGATCGGCGCCTTGATATCGCCGCGCGCGACCAGATCGTTGATCGCCTGGCCGAAGCGGGCTCGCTCGCCGTAGCCCAGCCAGCAGATACGCGCCGGCAGCCCCTGAAACGCCACCCGTTCGCGCGCCATCCGGATCCAGCGGCAGAGCGATCCGTCCTCCGGGAACATCTCGAGGACAGCTTCGTCGGTGCGGTGGATGTCCTGCGGGTCGCCGGACAGCGCGGCCCAGCGGAACGGTCCCCGGCCCTCGCAGAACAACGGCCGGACGTACTCGGGGACGAACCCGGGGATATCGAAAGCGTCCGCGACGCCCGCCTGCCGCGCCTCGTGCCGGATGTTGTTGCCGTAGTCGAAGACCACCGCGCCCCGCCGCTTCAGATCGAGCATGGCCCGGACGTGCGCCTCGACCGAGCGACGCGACAGCTCGAGGTATTTCTTCGGATCACGGGCGCGCAGGCGGAGGGCCTCCGGATAGGGGATCCCGTGCGGCACATAGCCGTTCAACAGGTCGTGGGCGCTGGTCTGGTCGGTGACCAGGTCGGGCACCAACGGTCCTGTCGCCAGGATCGGCAGGATCTCGGCGGCGTTCCCGGGGAGGGCGATCGACAGCGGCTCCTTGCGATCGAGAGCGGGGCGGGCGGCGGCCAACGCCTCGTCCAGGTTTCCGACCTGCCGGTCGACGTAGCGGGTGCCGAGGCGTCTTTGGATACGGTCCGGGTCGACTTCAACCGCGATGACCACGGCGCCGTTCATGGTGCCCGCCAGAGGTTGCGCGCCGCCCATGCCGCCGAGACCCGCCGTGACCAGGAGCCGGCCGGCCAGGGAGCCGCCGAAGTGGCGCCGCGCCGCGGCGGCGAAGGTCTCGTAGGTGCCCTGCAGGATGCCCTGGCTGCCGATGTAGATCCACGAGCCCGCCGTCATCTGCCCGAACATCGTCAGTCCCTTGCGGTCGAGCTCGCGGAAGGTCTCCCAGGTGGCCCAGGCGGGGACCAGGAGCGCGTTGGCGATCAGGACCCGCGGGGCATCGGGGTGGGTCCTGAACACGCCGACCGGCTTGCCCGATTGGATCAGCAGCGTGTCGTCGTTCTCCAGGGTACGCAGGGTGCGGACGATCGCGTCGAAGCACGTCCAGTTGCGCGCCGCCTTGCCGGTGCCGCCGTAAACGATCAGGTCGCCCGGTTTCTCGGCGACCTCCGGATCGAGGTTGTTCATCAGCATGCGCAAGGCCGCCTCCTGCGTCCAGCCCTTGCAGGAGAGACCGGTGCCGCGCGGCGCCCGCACCACGCGGGACGCCGCCGATCCGGAACTCATCGCAGCCTCCCGCTGGCGGCTTCGGCGGCGGCGCGCAGCGAGCCGTCGCGGATCATGGCTTCGACCGCGCGCATGTCGTCGGCCAGCAGCCGGTCGGTCTCCATGAACGGGACGCGGCGGCGCACAGTCTCGTAGGCGGCGCGCGGACCCCGCCCGGGCCGCAACGGCAGGAGCAGGTCGAGGGCCTGACAGGCCGACAGGATCTCGATGGCCAGGACCATGCGGACGTGCTGCACGACCGAGCGCGCTTTGCGAGCCGCAATCGGGCCCATGGAGACGTGGTCCTCCTGGTTCGCCTCCGTCGGGATCGAGTCGACGCTCGCGGGATGACACAGCACCTTGTTCTCGGAGACCAGGGCGGCGGCCGTGACCTGCACCATCATGAGACCGGAGTTCACGCCCGGATCGCGCGTCAGGAAGGGCGGCAGGCCACTGAGCGTGGGGTTCATGAGCCGATCGATGCGCCTCTCGGAGATCGATCCGAGTCCCGCGGCCGCGATCGCCAGGCAGTCGAGCGCCAGCGCAGGGGACTCGCCGTGGAAATTGCCCCCGGAGAGGACCTCCCCTTCACCGGGGAAGACGATCGGGTTGTCGGTCACGGCGTCCACTTCGACCTCCAGCACGGAACGGGCGAAGCGCATGCCGTCGCGGGCGCTGCCGTGCACCTGCGGCATGCAGCGCAGCGAGTACGAGTCCTGGACCCTCCCGCACCCCTCGTGGGAGCGCGCGATCTCGCTGCCCTCGAGGAGGGCCCGCAGGTTGGTGGCGGAGTCGACCTGGCCCGGGTGAGGCCGCAGGGCGTGCAGCCGGGGGTCGAAAGCGCGATGGCTTCCCTTCAGGGCCTCGAGCGTGCAGGCGCCCGCGATGTCGGCGACAGCCGCCAGCTCCTCCGCCTCCAGGAGGGCCAGCGTCCCGACCGCGGTGATGAGCTGGGTGCCGTTGATCAGAGCCAGCCCTTCCTTGGGGCCGAGCCGCAGCGGCTCGATGCCCGCCCTCTGCAATGCCGCCGCCGCGGGCATGGTCTCGCCGCGCAGCCTGGCGTCTCCTTCGCCGAGCAGCACCAAGGCGAGGTGGGCCAGGGGGGCGAGGTCGCCGCTCGCGCCGATCGATCCCTGCTCGGGGATCGTCGGCAGGAGATCCGCGTTCAGAATGGCCAGGAGGGTCTCGACGACCGCGGGCCGGACCCCCGAGTGACCGCGCGCCAGCACGTGGGCCCGGAGCAGCACCAGGGCGCGCGTCGCCTCGGGCGGCAGCGTCGGTCCGACCCCGGCGCAGTGGCTGCGGATCAGGTTGAGCTGCAGGGCGTCCAGCCGGTCGCGCGGGATGCGGATGTCCTTGAGAAGGCCGAAGCCGGTGTTCACTCCATAGACCTGCTGATCGGAGGACAGGATCCTCTCGATCACGGCGCGGCTGCGCTCGATGCCGCGACGCGCGGAAGCGGAGAGCGACACGGTGGCGCCACCCTTCGCGACCGCCGCGATGTCCTCCAGGCGGAGGTGCTCGCCGTCCAGGACGATGGCGGTGGGCATCTAGGTGCGGCCTCGGGCGGTGCTGCGGGCAGGCGTTCCGACGGACACGGCGGAGTTTAGCATAGGGCCCCGTCGGTCACAATTTAGTGACCGGGCGTGCAAATGCCCGCCTGCGAACCTACCTTTCACCCGCGGGCGGAGGCGGCAAGGCGGACCCGCGCCCCGACCGCAGACGCCTGCAGGAAGGTCAACGTGGTGGTGTGCTGCCCGCATTGCAAGAACGTCATCCGCCTGCGCGAGGTGGACGGCCAGTCCCGCGTCATCAAGTACCTCTGCAGCAACTGCCAGGAGATCGTGCGCATCGACCTTCTGCAGGACGAAGTCAAATCGTCGTCGACCGCCGACTCGTTCGAGAGGACGGACCACAGGAAAAAAATCCTGGTGGCCGACGACACGGTGACGGTGCGCAAGGTTGCGGCGCGTCTCTTGGCGTCGGCCGGTTACGACGTGCTCGAGGCCGAGGATGGCCGGCAGGCCCTCGACCTGGTCCAGAACGAGCACCCCGACCTGATCCTCCTCGACCTCCTGATGCCGAAAATGACCGGCTTCGACGTGCTGCGGGAGATCAAGCGCAGCGGACGGGTGAAGGAAACGCCGATCCTGATCATGAGCGGTGTGTTCAAGAAGGATGTGCTCGATTTCCTGCAGGCCGCGGGAGTCGCCGGCTTCCTCGATAAGGAACAGATTAAGGACTCACTCCTGTTCCGCGTGCAGCAGATCCTGGCGGCTTGAGAGCCGACCCCTCGACGCGTTTTTCTGCTAGCATATCGCGGCAAAGGAACCGCCACGGGCCGTCCTTTGTCCATTCGCGTGACATCCGCACGGAGAGGCCATGTCCGGATTCGTGGTCGTCGGCTCGCAGTGGGGCGATGAAGGCAAGGG
>DAISWT010000157.1:0-6344 GCA_036826235.1 Acidobacteriota bacterium
AAGCAGGTGATCGGGTCGGTCGGCCGGAAGGGACAGGAGATCGGCCTCATCCTGAACGTCATCCAGGAGGTCACCGAGCAGACCAACCTGCTGGCGCTCAACGCCGCGATCATCGCGGCGCAGGCGGGGGAGCACGGCCGCGGCTTCGCGGTCGTGGCCGAGGAGATCCGGCAGCTCGCCGAGCGCACCGCCACCAGCGCCAAGGAGATCGGCAACCTGATCGCCGCCTTCCAGTCCGAGACCGGCCGGGCGGTCGACGCGATGCAGGAGGGGATGCGCCGGGTGGAGGAAGGGTCGGAGCGGTCGCGCGAGGCTGGCAAGGCGCTGAAGGAGATCCTCGAGTCGGCGCGCCAGTCCTCCGACCGGGTGGGCATGATCGCCGCCGCGACGCGCGAGCAGGCGGGCGGCAGCCAGGCCGTGGGCGCCTCGGTCGAGAAGGTGCGCGAGATGGCGGCCCAGATCAAGAAGGCGACCAACGAGCAGACCCTCGGCTCGGAGCAGATCATGTCGGCGGTGGAGAACATGCGCGAGATGTCCTCTCACGTGAAGCGCGCCACCGCCGAGCAGACCCGCGGCTCGCGCTCGGTCACCAGCGCGATCGGCAACGTCGGCGGGATGATCGCCTCCATCCACCGCGCCACCACGGAGCAATCGGAGGCGTCCGACCAGGTCCTCAAGGGTCTGGCGGAGATCGCCTCGGTCTGCACCACCAACCTCGCCGCCGCCGAGCGCCTGCGGGACGCTCTCGAGGCGCTGCGCGCGCGGGCGCGCTCGCTCGGCGATCAGGCGGGCGGGTTCACCACCCGTCACTGACGCACCCCCCCCGCTCCGGCTTCTGGACATCTCCGCGCGGCTTCCTGTATATTCGGCGGCGTTTCGCGCGGCGCGCAGCGACCGGCGTGCCCGCTTCGCGCGCGGACAACGCGGCGCGCACCGGAACCCCAACCGCGGTGAAGCCGGCCCTCAGAATCGCGATCAGTATTCTGCTGACCGTGTCGTTCATCTGGCTGTTCGCCCGTCGCTTCGACGTGCGCGCGGCCACCGCGGCCCTGCGCGCCGCGAGTCCCGGGCTGATCGCCGCGAGCGTCCTGGTCACGCTCCTGGCCTACCTGATCCGGGCCTGGCGCTGGCGCGTGCTGATGGCGCCGGTCAAGAGGCGGGTCGGGATGTACAACCTGACCTCCACGATGTTCATCGGCTTCATGATCTCGTTCATCGTGCCGTTCCGGATCGGGGAAGTGGCGCGGCCGGTGCTCCTGGCGCGCCGGGAGAAGGTCAGCACCACGGCGACCCTGGCGACGGTGGCTCTGGAGCGCCTGTTCGACGTCATGACCGTCATGGCCCTCCTGCTGGTGTTCGTCCTGACCTCGCGGGGGGCGGCGCTGATGGCGTCGCACGGGGACGGGAGCGAGGCCGGGCAGGCGTCGGTCTACCTGCGCCGGGCGGTCCTGGCGACCGGCGTGCTGGTGGCGGTCGCGCTGCCCCTGGTGATTGTCCTGGTGCTGTTTCCCAAGCAGGTCACCCGGCTCCTGCACCGTCTGCACGGCAAGAGACACGGCGCCGCGGCGCGTCTGACCGGGACAGTCGAGAAGCTGATCGCCGGGCTGGGGGTCATGCGGCACAAGCGGCACCTGGCCGAGAGCATCGCCTTGTCGTTCGCGATGTGGCTGGTGATCGACGCGTCGGTCCTGCTGGGTCTGCGGGCCTTCGACCTGCCGCTCCGGTTCACCGACATGTTCCTGCTGATCGTGCCGCTCGGCGCGGGCATCGTCATGCCGACGCCGGGTGGCGTCGGCCCCTACGAGTACTTCTGCCAGGTCTCCCTGACCGGCTTCTGGGGCGTCGCCCAGGCGAGCGCCGGGGCGGCGGCCATTACCCTGCATGCCGTCACCCTGCTGCCGACCATCATCCTCGGCCTCTTTTTCATGTGGCAGGGCGGTGTGCGGCCGGCGGAGGTCCGCAAGATGGCACACATCTCCCCGTCATGAGGGAGGAGGGCCGGCGATGAAATGCCCCTTCTGCGGTCACATCGAGGACAAGGTCGTCGACTCGCGCGAGGGCAAGGACGGCCTGGTGATCAGGAGGCGCCGCGAGTGCCTCTCCTGCACCCGCCGCTTCACCTCCTACGAGCGCATCGACGAGATCCCGTTCATGGTGGTCAAGAAGGACGGCACGCGGGAGCCTTACGACCGGAACAAGGTGCTGGGCGGCCTGCGCAAGGCCTGCGAGAAACGCCCCGTCTCGCCCACGGTCCTGGAGGCGGTGGCCGACGAGGTGGAGCTCATGGTGCAGGAGACCCCCGAGCGCGAGATTCCGGCCGGCCGGATCGGGGAGAAGGTCATCGAGCGGCTCAAGGAGCTCGACAAGGTGGCGTATGTCCGTTTTGCGAGCGTCTACCGTCAATTTGAGGACGTTGACCAGTTCATGAAAATACTCAGCGACTTGCTGGAGCAGCGGAAGTAACCTGTTTCCTTGCAGGTGCCCCGGGGCATCACTATATTGAGCCCCGAACCCGGAGACCCCCCTATGGCCGACATCGGTCCCTTCGTCGAAATCAGCCGGATCCAGAGCGAGATCAACCGCCTGTTCGACAATCTCCTGGAGCTGAAGACGTCCGGAAGCGAGGGCACCGGCGAGTGGCTGCCGAGCGCCGACGTCTACGAGACCCCCGAGGAGCTGGTGGTCAAGTTCGAGGTGCCGGGAGTCCCTCTCAAGGACCTCACGCTGACGATCAACGGCAACAACCTCATCCTGCGTGGCGAGAAAAGGCGGACCGAGACGGCGAAGGGTGCCAAATACCACTCCATGGAGCGGCCGTTCGGCAAGTTCAAGCGGGTGGTCCACATCTCGTCGCCCGTCAACACCCACAAGGCGAAGACCGAGCTCGCCGAAGGGGTGCTGAAGATCGCCTTCCCCAAGGTGCCCGACAAGCGGGGCGAAGAGGTCCCGATCACCATCAAGATCGCGGAGCGGCCATGACGAGCCCGCCGCTCGAGGTCCCCGAGGATCAGCTCAGGATCCCCAAAGAGCTGCCGGTCCTGCCGCTCCGGGATATCGTGGTCTACCCGTTCATCATCGTGCCGCTGTCGGTCAGCCGGGAGCGCTCGATCAAGGCGGTCGACCAGGCCCTGGCCGAGAACCGGATGATCCTCCTGGTGTCCCAGAAGGACAGCCAGGTCGAGGAGCCGAACGAGAAGGACCTGTTCAACGTCGGCACCGTCGGCGTCATCATGCGGATGCTGAAGCTTCCCGACGGGCGCATCCGCGTGCTGATGCAGGGGGTCTGCCGCGCCCGGGTCGACGAGTTCGTGCGCGGCGAGTCGTTCACCACCGCCCGCCTGACGCGCATCGTGGAGCCCGCCGTCAAGCCGGCGATGGAGCAGGAAGCGATGATGCGCACGGTCAAGAAATCGCTCGAGAAGAGCGCCTCGCTCGGCAAGGCGATCTCCTCCGAGGTGATGGTCATCGCCAGCAACCTCGAGGACCCCGGCCGGCTGGCCGACCTGGTGGCGAGCAACCTCGACCTCAAGATCGACGACGCGCAGGCCGTCCTGAAGATCATCGACCCGGTGGCGCGCCTGAAGCGGGTCAACGATCTGCTGAACAAGGAGATCGAGCTCCTGAACATGCAGCAGGAGATCAACTCGCACGCGCGGGAGGAGATCGACAAGTCCCAGCGCGAGTACTTCCTGCGGCAGCAGCTCAAGGCGATCCAGAACGAGCTGGGCGAAGGCAACGACCTGGCGGAGGAGGTCGAGCAGTTCCGCGACAAGGCGCGCAAGGCGAAGATGCCGACGAAGGTGCTCGAGGAGGTGGAGCGGCAGATCAACAAGCTGGAGCGCATGCACCCCGACTCGGCCGAGACCGCCACGGTGCGCAACTACCTCGACTGGATGGTCAACCTGCCCTGGTCGGTGCAGACCAAGGACAATCTCGACCTGAAGAAGGCGCAGCAGATCCTCGACGACGATCACTACGGCCTGGAGACCATCAAGGAGCGCATCATCGAGTACCTGGCGGTCCGCAAGTTGAAGAAGAAGATGCGCGGCCCGATCCTGTGCTTCGTCGGCCCGCCGGGCGTCGGCAAGACCTCGCTCGGGCGCTCGATCGCCCGGGCGCTCGGGCGCAAGTTCGTGCGCATCTCCCTGGGCGGCATCCGCGACGAGGCGGAGATCCGCGGGCACCGGCGCACCTACGTCGGGTCGATGCCGGGGCGCATCATCCAGGGGATCTCCCAGGCGGGGTCGAACAACCCCGTGTTCATGCTGGACGAGGTGGACAAGATCGGCTCCGATTACCGGGGCGACCCGTCGTCGGCGCTTCTCGAGGTGCTCGACCCCGAGCAGAACTACTCGTTCCGCGACCACTATCTCAACGTGCCGTTCGACCTGTCGAACGTCATGTTCGTGGCGACGGCGAACCTCCTCGACCCGATCCAGCCGGCGTTCCGCGACCGGATGGAGGTCATCAGCCTGTCCGGCTACACCGAGGAGGAGAAGATCGAGATCGCCCGGCGGCACCTGATCCCGAAGCAGGTCGAGGAGAACGGTCTGAGCGAAGCGCAGATGTCGTTCACCGACAAGGCGGTCCAGACGATCATCCAGAAGTACACGCGCGAGGCGGGTCTCAGGAACCTGGAGCGCGAGATCGCCAAGACCTGCCGCAAGCTGGCGCGCCGCGTCGCCGACGGCGAGAGCGGACCGTTCAAGGTCACGCCCGTGCGGGCGGAGGAGCTGCTCGGCGTTCCGCGCGTCACCCCCGAGATGGCCCTGCTCAGCAACCAGGTGGGCGTCGCGACCGGGCTCGCCTGGACCGCTGCGGGCGGCGAGATCCTGTTCGTCGAGGCGACCATCATGCCGGGCAAGGGGCGGCTGATCCTGACCGGCCACCTGGGCACGGTCATGAAGGAGTCCGCCCAGGCGGCACTGTCCTACGCCCGCACCAAAGCGGCCGACATCGGCGTCGCCCTGAACGCCTTCGGCGAATTGGACGTCCACGTTCACGTGCCGGAGGGGGCGATCCCGAAGGACGGCCCGTCGGCGGGCATCACCATCGCGACCGCCATCATCTCGATCCTGACCAACAAGCCGGTGAAGCGGTCCGTCGCCATGACCGGCGAGATCACCCTGCGCGGCAACGTCCTGCCGATCGGCGGCGTGAAGGAGAAGGTCCTGGCGGCCCGGCGGGCGAAAATCGACACCGTCATCCTCCCGGAGGCGAACCGCAAGAACCTCGAGGAGGTCCCGAAGCTGTTCCGGAAGGGTCTCAAGTTCTGCTTCGTCTCGGACGTGACGGAGGTGTTCGCGATCGCCCTGGGCGAGGCGGTGGCCCGCCGATCCGGACAGCGCCCGGTCGCCGAGAGGCCGATCGCCATCTAGACGGGCTCCGGGCGCCCGACCCTCCGCCGGCGATCGACCGCGAGGCCGATGGCTCAGTTGGCGCGTCTCACCGAACAAGGGTTCATCGACCTGGTCGCGTCGCTGGCGGCGCCGGCGCGCCGCCGGCGCCGAGGCGCCGCCCCCCGCCCCCTCCTCGGGATCGGCGACGATGCCGCTATCCTCCCCTCGACCGGCAGGCTGCATCTCCTCTTGACCACCGACCTGCTGACCGACGGCGTCCACTTCCGGGCGGCGCACGCCCCGGGCTTCCTGCTCGGACGCAAGGCGCTGGCGGTTAACCTCAGCGATATCGCCGCCATGGGAGGGCTGCCGCGCGCCTTCGTGTTCAGCGTCGGGTTCCCGCGCGACACGCGGCCGGGCTACGCCCGCGCGGTGGCGCGCGGTCTGGCCGACCAGGCGCGGCGCCACGGGGTCCCTCTGGCCGGCGGCGACACCTGCGCCGCGCGCGCCCTGTTCCTGAACGTCGCGCTCCTCGGCGTCGTCGAGCCAGGCCGTGAGGTCCGCCGGAGCGGCGCGCGACCGGGCGACGGTCTTTACGTCACCGGCCGCCTCGGCGCCGCGGCGGCGGGGCTCCGTCTGCTCGGCCGGGGCGTCCGTGCGGGGCGCGCCGGACACTCCCGTCACGCCTCCGCGGCGATCCGCGCGCACCTCGACCCGGTGCCGCGCGCCCTCGCCGGCCGGCTGCTCGGCGTGACCGGACTGGCGAAGGCGATGATCGATCTGTCCGACGGTCTGGCGCAGGACCTGCCGCGGCTGTGCGCGTCGAGCGGCGCGGGGGCGGTCGTGGAGGAGTCGGCTGTCCCGGTGGCGGAGGAGGGAGTTCCCGCGACAGCGAGCGCACGGGAGCCTGCTCGCAGCCCAGCACCGGAGCGCGCGCCGGCGTCGCGGCGCCCGGCGGCAGCCGCTGCGGAGCCGGATGCCTCGAGCCCCGATGCGAAGGCTGCC
>DAISWT010000158.1:0-6344 GCA_036826235.1 Acidobacteriota bacterium
CTTCCAGGATGTACTTGATCGGGTCCACGTTGCGCTGGTGGACCAGGAGCTCGTAGTGCAGGTGCGGCCCGGTGCTGCGACCGGTGCTGCCGACGGTGGCGATCACGTCGCCGCGTTTGACCCTCTGGCCGACCTTGACGTTGTAGTTGGCCAGGTGGCCGTAGCGCGTGATGATGCCGTAGCCGTGCGAGATGAAGACGGAGTTCCCGAAACCGCCGCTCGGGCCGATCTTGGTCACAATGCCGTCGGCCGGGGCGACCACCTTGGTGCCTAGAGGCGCCACCAGATCCAGCCCCTGGTGGAAGTCGCGCATGCCGGTGAACGGGTCCCTGCGCCAGCCGTAGCCGTTGCCGAGGAGGCCGTGAACCGGGTAGATGCTCGGTGTGGACGACAGCAGCAGGGCCTGTTTCTGGAAGGCCACATCGAGGACTCGGAAAGTGTCCTGCAGAGCGCCGGAGCGTTCCTTCAAGGTGCCGATTTCCGCCTCGATGACCGCCTGGGAGGCCTTCGGTGAAAGCCCCTTCAGGTCAAACGAGCTCCCCCCGGCCGCCAGCTGCTGCGCGGAGGAGTCCTCGACCCCGGCCATCATGGCGAACTTGGTCGCCTTGGTCTCGAATTCGGCCAGGCGGCTCCGCAGGTCGGCCAGCGACTCGTCGAACTTCTCGTTCGTCCTCTTCAGCTCGGAGTTTTCCTGCGCGAGCCTCTGGAGATTGGCGGTCAGCTGGCTGGAACGGAGCAGGTAGTGAGGGAACATCAGGCCGGCGGTGAAGACCAGCCCCAGAACGCAGCCGGCAGCCACCAGGAAGTTCTTGGAGACCTTGACACGCCGGAACTTGGCGGCCGCGTGCGGGACGATCATGATGGTGTAGAACTTCTTGTTCATCACCCTTATCTCCCGGTCCTGGGTCCAAGAAAGGCGGCCGATGCTAACATCGCCCCTTGCTCAAGTCAAGGAAAGTCGGCCGCGATCCAGCCACAAGATATAGTGGCCTTTGCCTTTCCAGTTACCATTACTCTGTACCCTCAAGATACGTCTATGCGAAACTATATATTTAGAACACAATTACTCAAACTTACATATCTACACTCGCAATCTAGTCTCTCCAGACGGTCGCGTCAAGGACTCTTGCAAATTTGTCATGGGATAGAGGACTCGGATCACGGCGTTGTTGCGGGGTGCCGGACCATCGACTAGAGTACGCGCCGATGGCGCCCCCGAGAGACCTCGCGCTGGAGGAAAAAGTCGGACAACTCCTGTGGATCGGATTCCAGGGGACGACCATGAACCCGGCCCTGAGGTCGCTTCTGGAGCGGGTCCGTCCCGGTGGGCTGATCCTCTTCTCCCGCAACATCGAGACCGCCGGACAGGTCCGCCGCCTGACCGACGCCCTGTTCGGTGCCACCCGGATCCCGCCCTTCATCGCCCTCGATCAGGAGGGGGGACGGGTCAGCCGGCTCAAGTCGATTCTCGGACCGACCCAGACCCCTTTCGACCTGGCGAGGAGGGCCAGACCCGAGACGGCGGTGAGGCTCCAGGCGTCGGCCACTGCCGCGGCCTTGAAGAGCCTCGGATTCAACGTCAATTTCGCCCCCGTCCTGGATCTGTCGGGTCCCGACCCCGCGAACGGGATAGGTGACCGCGCGTTCGGTGAGACCCCCCTCACGGTCTGCCGCCTGGCGAAGGTGGCGCTGGACGCCCATCTTCGCGCCGGAGTCCTTCCCGTCGGCAAGCACTTCCCCGGCCTCGGCTCCGCGCGGGACGACACACACCTCGCCCTCCCGGTCATCCGGAAGCGGCGCGCCCTACTCTGGAGGGAAGACCTGCTTCCCTACCGCCGGCTCAGCCGCCGGCTGCCGATGATCATGGCGGGTCATGCATGTTATCCGGCGTTCCAGGGCCACAACATCGCCCCCGCCACGCTGGCCCCGGAGATCGTCGATGCCTTGCTGCGCGGGAGAATCGGCTTTCGCGGGCTCATTCTGACGGACGACCTGGAGATGGGCGCCTTGGACCAGGAGGAAGGCGCCGGAACCCAGGCGCTCCGGGCGCTGGCGGCGGGCAACGACGGCCTGATGTTCTGCAGCTCGGAAACGAGGATCGTCGAAGCTTGCGAGGCGGTCCTGGCGGCCGTCCGGGACGGCAACGTCGAGCCGGCCCGAATCGATCGCTCCGTCCGGAGGATCCTGAGCCTGAAGAAGCGCTCCCTCGGCGAGCGCAGGCGCGCGCCGTTTGCGCCGGAGGCGCTGAAGCGTTCCCGGGCGGCGCTCGCCTCCCTGGGCGGGGGTCGCGAGAGCGGTTTCGATCCCACGGCCCGCGCCTGAGCCGCCGGCCCCCGGATCGCTCCTCCCCGGACCTCGCCGGGGGATGCCTGCGCACGACGGTGACCACTCTGCGGCGACTTACTCCAGCTTCCGCTCCGTCAGCCGTTCGAAGATGTCGAGGTAACGCCGCCGCGTCCCCTCGACGATCTCCTCGGGGAGGCGGGGCGCCGGCGGGTTCTTGTCCCACCGGATCGACTCGAGATAGTCGCGCACAAACTGCTTGTCGAGGGACGGCTGCGGCCCGCCGGGCCGGTAGGTTTCTTTCGGCCAGAAGCGTGACGAGTCGGGTGTCAACACCTCATCCGCCAGGACCACCCCGTCTCCGTCGATCCCGAACTCGAACTTGGTGTCGGCGATGAGGATGCCGCGCGACTCGGCGTGCTCGCACGCCTTTCGGTAGATCGCCAGGCTGAGGTCACGCAGCTGCCCGGCGGTCTCGCGTCCCATCAGATCGATCACCTTGGAGAACGGGATATTCTCGTCATGCCCGCTGGTCGCCTTGGTGGACGGCGTGAACAGCGGCTCCGGCAGGCGGGACGACTCCTGCAGCCCGGGAGGGAGCTTGAGACCGCATACCGACCCCGTCTTCATGTACTCCTTGTATCCCGAACCGGCGAGGTAGCCGCGGACGACGCATTCGACCGGCAGCATCTTGAGACGCGTTACCAGCACCGACCGTCCCCGCAGGACGTCCGCGTGCCGGCGCAGCGTTTCCGGGAAGAGCTCGACCCTGTGCTCCCTCAGGTGGTTCCGGACCAACCCCGCGGTCTTCTCGAACCAGAAGAGCGAGATCTGGTTCAGCACTTTCCCCTTGTCCGGGATGCCGTTCGGCAGGACGTGATCGAAGGCCGAGATCCGGTCCGTCGAAACGATGAGCAGAGCGTCGCCGACCTCGTAGTTGTCCCGAACCTTGCCACGGCTTAGCAGCCGCCAATCCGGGAAACGCGTCTCCATCAAGGCGCTCATGGCTCGTCGTCCTCTCGAAGGCGCGCATCCTAGGATGCCATCCACGCCTCTGTCAATGTCGGCGCCCGACGCGGCACGTGCGGGCCCGGAAGTTGACGAGCGGCGCCGCAGCGATCTATAAGGGTCCCAGGGGAACCGAGAAGCCACGCGGGTTTCAGTCCAGCCATGAGTCGGGCGCACCCTCCGGCCGCCCGGGAGGTTCCGATGCACATACCGCGCCGATCCGCAGGCATGACGTTTCTGGCGCTTCTGCTGGCCGCGACCTGGCGGGGTGAGGCGCCTTTGTGGGCCGAATCCCCCGCCACCGTGACGGGCACCGTGGTCGACCCGGCCGGCAAGCCCCTTCCCGAAGCCCGCGTGGTGCTGTCCGGCGAAGGGGTCTCGCCGACCCGCGCCTTGGCCGACGCGGCCGGCAGGTTCCGCTTCCCGGCGGTCAACCCCCATCATGTCTACTCGATCACGGCGGACCTCCCGGGGTTCCGCGGCGTCACCTACGACGACATGGTGCTGGAAGCCGGCCGCATGCGGGTGGTGCGCTTCCGCCTGGCGCACCCGGGCGACCGCGACATCGTCGCCCTCGTCACGCGCGACCCGTTCCCGTATGACGAATTCCTGCACGGCTTCGGCACCCGATTCGGGGCCCAGCTGCGCGTCGTCAACCTCGATCGCGAGCCGGACCCCGTGCAGGCGGTGCGGCGGACGCGGGCGGAGCGCCCCGATCTGATCCTCGGGACCGGTCTGCGGGCGGCGCGGCTGATTCGCCGCGAGGTCGGCGATATCCCCTCGCTCCTCACGCTCGTCACCGATCCACGCCGGTACGACCTGCAGACCGCCACGACCTGCTTCCTGATGAGCCAGCCGGACGCCGATCGTCTCCTCGATCGGCTCACCGCGGTCCTGCCCGGGGTCCACAGGATCGGGATGGTCTATCAGGCGAAGGTCCCGTCCTTGTTGGCGCGTGATCTGCGGCAGGCCGCGGAACGCCGGGGACTCAGGCTCGAGTCCCGGCTCTGCCACACATCGAATGAGCTCCAGCCGGCCCTCAACAGTCTGCGGGGACTCGTCGAAGCGCTCGTCGTGCCCGACGACGACCTCACCTCGACGCCGCGCGCCAGGGATCGCATCACCGCGTGGGCGCTCAAGTATCGCGTGCCGCTCGCCGCGCCGTCCCCGGATTGGGTGGATCACGGCGCCCTGTTCTCATACGGTGCCTCCTACGAGCGCCAGGGAGAGGAGGCCTCGCGCCTCGCGGAGCTGATCCTGCGCGGGGTCCTTCAACCGTCCGATCTTCACGTGCTGAGATCGAGCGAAGTCCAGATGGCGGTCAACCAGCAGACGGCGAGGGCCCTGGGAGTGACCATCCCCGCGGATCTGTCGTTCGACCAGCACGACTGAGCCGGGCCGGCGCCGGGCCGCTCTTCAGCGCAGTGGACGTACCTCGCGCACGCCTTCGATCTTCCAGAGCTCGCCGAGAAATTTCTTGTGGTGGGGGTGGGCGTCACAGTACGGCACCGTCAGCACCAGGTGGTCCCCTTCGCCTGCCCGCCGGATATTGAACGACTCCAGAGGCCGGCCGAGCGAGCGCAGGGCGCGTTCGATCTCACGCCGCGTCTTGCCGTGATCGTCGTCGAAGGCGATCTGGCAATCGTAGTAGATGCAGCGCTTGAACACCCGCCGCTCGACCAGCCCGAGACCCAGAAGGACGCTCAGGACCAGACCGGTCGTGATCAGCGCGATCAGACTGTAGCCGGCGCCGATGCTCATCCCGACCGCCGCGACCACCCAGATCATCGCCGCGGAAGTCAGCCCGGTGACGCGGCCCCGCGATTGAATAATTGATCCCGCTCCGAGAAAGCCGATGCCGGTGACGACCTGAGCCGCGATGCGGCCCGGGTCCGCGGGCCGTCCGGTCGCGATCACCATGGCGACCTGTGTGGACAGCCACATGAACAGCATCGAGCCCAGGCAGATGAGGATGTTGGTGCGGAAACCGGCGGGCTTGTTCTTCATCTCGCGCTCGACCCCGATGAGACCGCCGCAGACGATCGCCAGGAGCGCCTTCGGTAGAAAATCGCGCGCCAGCGGCAGCATCGAACCCCAGGACTCGAGCACGCTCCTCACCCTCGACCGATCACCTCGATCTCGAAGGTATAATTACATCCTTTTTCAAGGGGATGCAATGAACGGGGCCCTCCGGGACAAGGTCGCACCCTTCACCCTCCTTCTTCTGGCCGCCGGCGCCCTCGCCGGCGCGGCCGCCTACCGGGTCGGTCATGCCGGCCGTCGTGAACATCTCCTCGCTCAAAGTGACCCGCACCTACGAGTACTCGCCTTTCATGCTCGACCCGTTCTTCCGCGATTTCTTCGGCCAGGAGCTCCCCGGCATGGTGGTGCCGCGCGAGCAGCGCGAGATGAGCCTCGGATCGGGCGTGATCGTGGACGAGGCCGGCACGATCCTGACTAACTACCACGTCATCGAGCAGGCGCAGGAGGTGAAGGCGTCGCTGGCGGACGGCCGCGAGCTGCGCGCGCGCATCATCGGGGCCGATCGGCGCACCGATCTCGCCGTCCTGCGCGTCAATAAGGCCTCGCTGCCGCGCGCGCAGATGGGCGACTCCGAGAAGATCGAGGTGGGGGACATCGTCCTGGCGATCGGCAACCCGTTCGGGCTGGGCGAGACGGTGACCATGGGGATCATCAGCGCCATCGGGCGCGGCAGTCTGGGCCTCGCCGACTACGAGGACTTCATCCAGACCGACGCCGCCATCAACCCCGGGAACTCCGGCGGCGGCCTGGTCAACACCCGCGGCGAGGTGATCGGCATCAACACCGCCATCTACTCGCGTTCCGGCGGCTATCAGGGGATTGGTTTCGCCATCCCCTCCAGCATGGCGCGCGACGTCCTGGACAGCATCGTCAAGTATGGCCGGTGGTGCGCGGTTATGCCCGGCTCGGCTTCCAGAACGTCACTCCCGACCTGGCGCGGGCCTTCGGTCTGAGCGAGACGCGCGGCGCCCTGGCGGAGGATCTTGTAGAACTCCTCGAGGATCCGCGCG
>DAISWT010000159.1:0-6322 GCA_036826235.1 Acidobacteriota bacterium
GCGGCGATCCGGTATGATAGCGGGCTCCTGACCGCGGAAGGCAGCGTCGCGCTGACGTACAGCGACTACGGGATCCCGATCCCGCGCTTTCTCTGGCTGGTCATGGAGGACGACATCAAGGTGCGCTTCCGCTTCGTCGCGGAGGCGCCCGCCCGCTGACGGGCTCCCTGAGGACACATGGTCCACGTCCGGGACAAGCACTGGGCCGACGAGATCGCCGACGAGATCTTCGCTACGGGCAAGGGCCCGCACGAGATCTCGACCGGGATCTCGCCTTCCGGCGAGATCCACATCGGCAACCTGCGCGAGGTGATCACGGCGGACGTGGTCCATCAGGTCCTGAAGGAGCGCGGAATCGAAGTCACGCTCGATTATGTGGCCGACAACTTCGACCCGCTGCGCAAGGTCTACCCCTTCCTGGACGCCGCCGTCTATTCGAGCCACATCGGAAAGCCGCTGTCGGAAATCCCTTGCCCGTGCGGCGGCCACTCTTCGTACGCCGCGCACTTCCTGGAACCGTTCCTTTCGTCCCTCGAGCGCCTGCGCATCCACGTCAAGGTCTACTACGCCGACCAGATGTACAAGTCGGGGATGCTGGTGCCGCAGATCGTGCAGGCGCTCCGGGGGCGCGACGCGATCGCCCGCATCCTCCACGAGTGCACCGGCCGCAAGGTCGAACCGGAGTGGAGCCCGTTCAACCCGATCTGCGGGACCTGCGGCAGGATGACCGACACCCTGGTGAAGGGCTTCTCCGAGAAGGCCGCGACGGTCGACTACACCTGCTCCTGCGGCGGTCGAGGCACCGTGTCGATGAAAGGCGGGGGCAAGCTCACCTGGCGCGTGGACTGGCCGGCGCGCTGGGCGCGCATCCCGGTGACCATCGAGCCGTTCGGCAAGGACCACGCCACGCGCGGCGGCTCGTACGATACTGGCGCGCTCATCTGCAGGGAGGTCTTCAAGGCGCCCCCTCCGTTCCCCGTGACCTACGAGTGGATCTCGTTCAAGGGAATGGGGGACATGAAGAAGAGCAAGGGGAACGTCCTGTCGGTGCACCGGATGCTGGAGGTCCTGCCGCCCGAGGTGCTGCGCTACCTGATCGTCAAGACGCAGCCGATGCGCGCGATCAGCTTCGATCCGGGGCTGCCGCTTCTGTCGCTCATGGACGAGTTCGACGATGCGGCGTCGCAGAGCCGCGACCCCAGGGCGCTTAAGCTCGCCGGAGCGGACCAGTTCACTCCCATCGGCGTGCCGTTCCGGCATCTGGTGAACGTGGTCCAGATGGCCGATTTCGATCTCGACCAGGTCATCGTCATCCTGCAGCGGAACAAGTACCCGATCCCCGACCCCGCCGCGGTGAAGGAGCGCGCCGGGTACGCCATCCGCTGGCTGCGCGAGTTCGCGCCCGACGACCTGAAATTCTCGGTGCAGCGCGCGCTGCCGCCCGCGGCGCGCGCCCTGGACGCGGCGCAGCGCGCCTTCCTGTCCCGACTCGCGGGGTCGCTCCGCCCCGGCATGAGCGGCGAGGAGATCCACGCGCTCATTTACGAGATCGCCAAGGAGGTGGGCATGGAGAAGACCACCGCCGCCTTCGAGGCGATCTATCAGACGTTCCTGGGTCAGCCGAAAGGGCCACGCGCCGGCTGGTTCCTGGCCTTTCTGGAGCACGATTTCGTCGTCGAGCGGCTGCACGAGGCGGGCAAGGCGGCCGCGGCATGAGGATCCCGGTCGTCGCGATGGCCTTCTTTCTGCTGCTCCCGCCGGGCGCCGCGCAGGCGCAGACGCCGCTCAGGGACGCCTATCTCAGGCGCTTCGTGGGAAAGCCGGCGCCGCCGTTCGCCCTCAAGGACGTGAAGGGGACGAGGGTGAGCCTGTCCGACTACCGCGGTAAGGTCGTCCTGTTGAACTTCTGGTACTCGGCCTGCTTCCCGTGCCGCGCGGAGACTCCCGCCCTCATCACCCTGTACCGGGCGTACGAGAGCCGCGGCCTGGTCGTCCTGGGGATCAACACCGACGCGCTGATCATGGCGGACGATCAGGGGAGAATGCTTCGGAATTTCCTGGACACCTTCAACATTCCCTATCCCGTCCTGATAGCCGATCGCAAGCTCTATGAGGATTACGGCAGGACGCCGATCGCGCCGATCACCCTGCTCGTCGACCGGCAGGGGACCATCGCGCGCGTGTTCTGGGGCGCGACCCACGGCCCGGATTTCGAGACCGCCGTCCGCCCCTATCTGGACGCGCGTGCGGCGGGCACACCGGCGCCCGCGGCGGGCCCGGCCCCGTAAACCGCCGTCTCCCAGTCCCGGTAGCGCGCGTCCGCCTCGTCGCGCCGTACACGCGGCTCGACGATGTCCGTCCCGCGCCGCGCGGCAGGCGCCTTGCCTCCTCCGCCCCACCAGCGCGAAGGGTCGCGCGTCAGGATCGCCGCGCCCAGGCAGGTGGCGTCGGGCGACTCGCGGACCATCACGGGCCGCTGCAGCAGGTCGGCCTGCGCCTGGAGAAGGGTCCGGCAGCGCGTCAGGCCTCCGGCCGCGAGGATCGGCGGAGCGCCGTCCGCTCCGGCCCGCCGGCCCGCGACGATGTGCGGGGCCGCGGTCCTTACGATCTCGGCGCAGCGGCAGGCGATCGACTCCACGACCGCGCGCAGCAGGTCGCGCGGGGTGGCGTCCCGCAGGTCGCCCGCGAAGCGCGGCTTGGCGGTCGTATCCCAGCGCGGAGCCCCCACGCCGGCGACGGCGGGAAGGAAATGGACCGCGCGCGGCCGCCCGTCGTCCGCACCCAGGAATCGATCGAGGTCCCGCGTCCTGAGGCGCAGTCGCAGCCTCCGGATGGCCCAATCGATCGCCGTCGCCGCGGCGTTCACCGGACCCTCGACCGCGTAGCGCGCCGCCGGGCGCTCCGTCGCCCCCTCCACCCTCCACGAGGCGAGGAGTGTCGTCAACAGACCGGGGACGCGCACCAGCCGCTCGCCCGTGCTGATCAGGACGAACGCCCCGGAGCCGTAGTTGATGGTCGTGACACCGTCGGCCCGGCAGCCCAGGCCAATCAGGGCCGCCTGCTGATCGCCCGTCATCGCCGCCAGACGCAGCGGCAGCCCGGTGCCGCCGAGCGCCACGCGTGTTGACAGCGTCGTGGGGACGAGGGCCGGCAGCGCGGGAGCGTCGAGCAGGGTTCCCAGGTCGAAGGCCTCGAACAATGCAGGATCCCAGGACAGGGTTTCGAGGTCGAAGAGAAGAGTGCGCTGCGCGTTCGCGTGGTCGATGGCGTAGCAGGCGCCGCCGCTCAGGCGCCAGAGAAGAAAGGTGCCGAGCGTTCCCCAGAGCGCCCGCCCGGCCGCCACGCGCCGTCGCAGCCCCCGCACGCCGCGCATCGCCCACGCCAGCTTCGACGCGGAGTAGTAGGGCGTGAGCCGGAGACCGGTGCGCGCCACGATCGTTTGGTCGAGGCGGCCGCTCCGACGCGCGGCCTCGCACAGGGCTTCGCCCCGCAAATCCTGCCAGGAGTATGCCGGCGTCAGCGGCCGGCCTGTGCGCGGGTCCCAGAACAGGATCGTGGAGCGTTGCGTGGCGATCCCGACCGAAGAGTCCGCCACCCGCCGGGCGAAGACGCCGCGCAGAGCGGCGACGGCCGCGTGGAGGATTTCTTCGGCATCGTGCTCGACCCGGCCGCCCGGCCGGCGCCGCGTGGCGATCCTGCGCCGCGCCGCCGGCCCCGGCCGGCCACCCGCCCTCACGACAACGCTCTTCACGCTCGACGAGCCGAGATCGACACCGGCGGGCATGCGGAGCATTGTACCGCCGGTCGGGCGCGACGCAGGGCCGCCCCGCTCAAGTATCATACGGCGACGGGGTACACCTCTTGAAGACAATCCCGAACATCCTGACGGTCGACCTGGAGGAGTGGTTCCACATCGACGAGCGGCTGATCCCGCCAGGCGAGTGGGATCGGTTGCTGAGCCGCGTCGAGGAGAACGCCAGAGCCCTCCTCGATCTTCTGGAAGCCCGCGGGGCGCGCGCGACCTTCTTTGCCGTCGGCTGGGTGGCGGCGCGGCACCAGGGATTGATCCGCGAGATCCACGACCGCGGGCACGAGGTGGCCGTGCACGGTTACCTGCACCAGGCGGTGGCGCCGATGTCCAACGAGGAATTCCGGGCGGACCTCCGGGCGGCGCGGCAGGCGGTCGAAGGATGCACGGGCGAGCGGGTCCTCGGCTACAGAGCGCCCCGCTGGAGCCTCGGCGGGGCGCCGGGCGGCGGCCGCCGGGGTCGCGCCTCGGGTATCGTGTTCGGGGCGCTGGATGTCCTCATCCGCGAGGGGATCCGCTACGACTCAAGCCTCGCGCCGATCGTGCACATCGGCGATCCGGCGTGGCCGCTCGACCCCTACCGCATCGATCGAGGAGGCGGATCGATCATGGAGCTGCCGCCGCTGGTCGGACGGCGCTTCGGCGCGCGTCTGCTCTTCGCGGGGGGATGGGCGCTACGGCGCGTCCCGAACCGGATCCTTTTGAAGGAGATCGCCCGTCGCAACGCCCGGGGGGTCCCGGCCGTCATCGACCTGCATACCTGGGAGATGGATCCCGATCCGCCCAGGGTGCGCCTGCCATTCATGGTCCGCCTGGCCCATTACGGCGGTCTCAAGGGCTACGTCGAGAAGCTGCGGGAGATCCTGTCGGACCTGCCCTGGGCGCCGGTCCGCGACTACCTGGCCGGGAACGCGTCTTGGTCGAAGGAGGTGGCGCAATAGGAATGCGGCCGTCCCCCGGGAGGTCGTGCGGGACGGCCGCGGCGCCTCGGGCGGCGCCATTTCGAACCGGAGCCGGCGGCGTCAGAGATGGGGTGCGCTGTCGCGCCTCGTCTTACGTCTCGTCTTGCGGGGAGAAAGCGGGACGGCGGCCGAGGCCGCCGTCCCCTGGAGGGACGGATCCGGAATTCCCGGAGTGCCCGCCCCCAGGCTCTGCCGTGTATCCGGATCCTCTCCCCAGATGACGCATGTCTCGCTGAATCGCACCGTGGTCGTCCTCTCCTCGCCCGGCGATCGTTCCTCTGCACGGGCGAGGTATGGCAATCCCGGTGCCAGCGAAGCGCGGGCGTGGGCCCGGCAGCGAGCGGCGAGGTCAACTTCACGGATCAAAAGAGGATGCACCGAAAGACCGTCCGGCAGGCGGGTAGGGGCGGGTCGTCGGAGGATGGATCGCGTGTTCGCCGGCGGACGCCCGTAACGGTCGGAGCCCTAGTCTTTGACAGACGCGGAGCGAGCGTGCTAGAGAATTCCGACCCCGAGCTTTCGGAGCGCGGAGTTCCGCAGCCGGCGGGTTGCCGGCGCGGGAGAGAATGAACGATGAATCTGTCGATTCTCGTCGTCTCCTGGAACACTCGCGATCTTCTGCGGGAGTGCCTGCGGTCGGCCCTGGCCAACCTGAAGGTCGTCTCCGCGGAGATCATCGTCGTCGACAATGCGTCGACGGACGGGAGCGCCGAGATGGTGCGGCGTGAATTCGCATATGAATCACGCGTCCGGCTCATCGCCAATTCACGTAACGAGGGGTTTGCCCGCGGGAACAACCAGGCCTACTCGGTGGCCCAAGGAGAGTTCATCGCGGTGGTCAATCCGGACATCGTGTTTACGAGTCCGGTCCTCGCAACCATGATGGACTATCTGCACGCTCACCCGGACATCGGTATCGTCTCGTGCAACCTCGTCGGGACCGATGGCGTTCCGCAATCCTTGCACAGGAGGTTTCCGACCTTGCCAATCGTCTTCGCGCACTACACGCGCGTCGGCAGGAGGGTGGACCGGTGGCTCCTGGGGGGATGGCTCGGGCGTCGGTACCACTTGCTGGACATCCGCCGGGCGGGAGCCGTGGCGATCGGCCAGGCGGCGGCCGCCTGCCTGCTGATCGGACGCTCGACCGTCGGAACGATCGGGGGTCTGTTCGACGAACGCTTTCCGATCTTCTTCAATGACGTCGATCTGTCGCGCCGGGTCTGGAAAGCCGGGCTCGAGGTCCACGTTCTCTACGATCTTTCGGTCACGCACCACGGCGGCGCCGGAATCAGGCAGATGCCCGGAGGGGTCAAGCGACTCGAGCAGATCCAGGGCCTCCGGAGTTACTACGATCTGCACGAGCCACGATGGAAGGCCCGCGTGGTGAGTGTCCTGGTCTCGGCCACGCGGCGGCGCGCGTCCCGCGCGGCCGCACGCGCGTGTTTGGATTCGCCCGTCAGAACGCCTGGCCCGCCGTGAACGACAGCAGGCCGCGCGGGTTCTCCTCCCTGCCGAGGCCATTCAGAGGATAGGCGTAATCCAGGCGGATGAC
>DAISWT010000160.1:0-6303 GCA_036826235.1 Acidobacteriota bacterium
GCCTGCAGCGTCACCTGGTACTCGGAGACCTGCGTCTCCGCCTGGAGGTCGAAGATCGGGTTGATCTCTTGAGGATCCGCGAAGTCGAGCGTCCCTGCCAGTACGCGGTACGGCACCCGGCGGAAGCGGATGGTGCCGCCCTCGACGGCGCTGATCCGGCCGGCCAGCGAGGGATGGTCGGTCGTCCCGCGGACCTGCAGCTCTCCCTGTCCCTCGAGCGTGCCGAAGTCGTTGCGCAGCCAGACGTCCTGCGTGGCGCGGACCACCAGGTCGAGATCGATCCCGGAGAGAGCGCCGCCCGCCGGCATCCTGAAGACGTCGCTCGCCCGCGGCCCCGCCAGCGCCGAGTCGAGCTTGAAGTCCCTGCTGTAGACGCCCCGGACGAGGTCCACCGTCCCGGAGAGAGTGGTCGCGCCCCGTTCCCGGCGCAGGGTGAGATCCAGGTCCGAGGTCGAACGGAAGCCCTCCGGAAACTCGGTCTTCACGCTCGTCCCGCGGAAATGGATCTCGGCGCGCCGGACCGCGAAGGGCGACTCCGTTCTCTCCAGTCCGCCCAGCTCGATCTCACCCGTTCCCTGCACCGGGCCGCCGCCGGCCAGGAACTGGAGCGACTCGATGCGCAGGCGGTTCTCTTCGAAGACGGCCGAGCCGTGCAGGTTGTCGATCGGGAACGGCACGTCCGGGTGGCGTACCGCCTGCGCATCGGCCTGCAGGCGTCCTTCGAACACCGGGCTCGCCAGGGCGCCGCCGACCTTCATCACGACCTGTCCCTGCCCCGTCGCTTGCAGATCCTTCACGAACTGCCGCAGCAGCTTCAGATCGAAGGTGCCGCCGGCGGAGAGATCGAGGCTCCCGGCGGCGCCCGGGTCGAGTTCCCCCCGCAGCTCGATGCGCGTGCCGTCGCCCGCCAGGACGAGCGGCGCGAGCTTCAGCGCGCCACCCGCGAGCGTCACCTCCACGGGGCCCTGCGCGTCCAGGACCACGCCGCCGAGGGTGCTCCGGAAATGGTCCAGCGCGGCCCGGCCCTCGAGCGCCTCGGGGGACGCCAGCGGGCCGCGCAGGGTGGTCTCCCCCGCCAGCGACACATGCGCTCCCTCGGGCATGCCGTGCAGGTTGTCCGCGCCGCTCAGGTCGGTCGCGCTCAGGGTCCCGTGCAGGTCGACCGGCATTCCGCCGCCGAGCCCGATCGTTCCCGATGCCGTCAGCCCCCGCCCTGGCATCTTCAAATCGATCGTGGCCGAGTCGTGCGACAGCTCCACCCGGGCGTCGAGCTCGCCCAGCGGCATGCCGCGCGCCACCACTCCCTCCACGCGCACGGCAATCGAACCCTCCGGGGCGGGCAGGGTTCCGCCCACCCATCCCTCGATCGAGGCCGTCCCCTTGAGGGGCAGTCCGCCGGCCGCCTTCGACCAGGCCGCCAGGTCGAGTCCGCTCCCGGAGAGGCTCAGCCGCGGCGGCGCGCCCCCCTCCTGCGGCAGCCAGCTTCCCTCCCGGTACGGAATCCGCCCCTCGACGGCGAGCCGCCCCGATCCCCGCGCCAGCGTGACCGAGCGCATCTCGAGCAGATCGGGCGTGAAGGTCAGGTCGCCCTGCAGCGCGTCGAATTCGACCCCCGCGACGACGATCGGGGAGACTTCCACGTGGGCCTGCCCGGTGAGCGCCTCGGGTCTCCCTCCCAGCGCGACATGCCCGCTCAACTGTCCCCGCACCGGCGCCGCCATCCCGACCACCTTGAGGATCGGAGCGAGCGGAAAGCGCTCCACCCCGGCGTTGATGCCGACCGCGCCGTCGCCGCGGAAATCGATGCGCCCGTCGAGATGGACGGCGGCGCCCGGCTCGAGCCCGAGCACCGCCTCTTCGATCGTCAGGACCTCGGCGCGGTACACCACGCGGCCCTGCAGTGATCCGATCGGCGTCCCGTCATACGTGAGGTCCGAGCCCCGCAGGGTCCCGGTGAATTCCAGCCCGCCCCGGTCGTAGCTGAGGTCCCCGTCCCACTCCCAGCGGCCGCCGAGCGATTGCAGGACCTTCTCGAGGGGGCTCCCGGGCCCCGCGGGGGCGCGGACCGGGTCCGCGGCCGGCGCCGCCGCGCGTGGCCTCCAGGAGGCGTAAACAACCGATTGGGCTTGGGAGGGAATCCGGTTCGAGGCAGGACGGACGGCTCCGGCCGCATGCCCGGGCGGCCGAGCCTGCGGCGCGGGTGGCTTCGGCTTCCCTGCGGGCGGCTGGCCCTTGCTCCCCGCACCCGCCGGCCTCTTCTTCGGAGGCGCGAACAGCGGGAGGATCTCCGCCAGATTCCCGGTCCCGCCGCTCATCTTCAAGCGAATTCCCTCGCCGCGCGTCACCGTGCCGGAGAAGCCGGCGCGCGTCGAGCCGGCGCGCAGCGACCCGTTGACGAGCCGGATCGTGTCCCCCTCCGACGACAGATCGGTGGTGACCTCGAGAGGAAGCTCCTCGCCGCGGGGCGAGCGGAAGTGCCCAACCGCGTCGATGACCCCGGAGCCGCGCAGGCTCTTGAGCCCGGTGCTGTCGACACTGTGCCGGCCGCTGTAGTGGATCGTGCCGGTGAGCGGCGGGCCGCCCCAGCCCGCGTACTCGAGGATCTGGGCGGCGTCGATCCCGTCCAGCCTGAGGTCGCTGGTCCCCTGGAGGCGACCCTTGACCAGGGCGATGTCGGCCGATCCGGTCGCCTCGCCGCCCAGGAAGTGGGCGCGGATTCCCTTCAAGTGGACGGCGTCGTCGACCAGGAGATCGCTGCGCAGCCTGCCGAGGGTCAGGCCCCACAGACTGAGGTCCGCGACGTCCAGGTCGCCGCGCGCCTGCGGCTTGCCATCGCGCAGGCTGCCGGTCAGGGAGGTCTTCAAGCGGCCGGAGGGAGCGGCGCCGTCGGGGAAGAATCGCGCCAGCTTGTCCATCTCGATCCCCGCGTCGATCGCCCCCTCGACGGAGAGCGGCGCGCCGGTCGCCACGGTGGCGCGCCCGGAGATCGCGATGCCTTCGGCGTGGATCGCCAGCTGGTCGAAGCGGACCTCTCCGGCCCTCGCCTGGAAGTCCGCGGCGCCGCTCAGACCCGGCCAGTCGCCGCCCGGACCGCGGTACGCGCCCGCGGAGAATTCGGAATGGCCGGCGATCACGCCGCCGGGCTGCGGCCCGACCTCGAGCAGCACGCCCTCGAGCCGGGTGCCCGGGCCCTCGGCGAGATCGATCTCGACCACGCCGTCCCGCACCTCCAGGGTCGACCCGGCCGGCACCTGCGCCAGGGCCGCGGTCGCTCCCGCCGATCCATCGGAGGCCGCGCCCAGCGGTCGGCCCGCCGCCACCTGGATCCGGAGATGCGGACGCTTGACCTTCACGGTGAACGGCCCGTGGTTCGCCCGCAGGAAGGTGAGCAGCCCGGCGCGCAGCGACACCTCGTCGGCCGTGCCGGTCGCCTCCGAGCCGCGGTTGCCGTGCCGGGAGGCCTCGACCGCCTCGAGGTGCACCGTGGCGGGGTAGAGCTCGACGTGCAGGCCCCCGACATGCACCGGTCCCCCCAGGATCGCCGAGGCGCGCCGTTCGATGGAGCGGCGCAGCGCCTCTTCGCCCCAGCGCTTCGCCCGGGGAAGACCGGCCACGGCGGCGGCCGCCACGGCGACGACCGTCAGTGTGAGCGCCGTCCATCGACCGCGTGTCACGTTGTTCCCGACGGAGAGAGGGCTAACCGTTCGGAGCGGGCAGGCCGCGCGCCCGCGCCCCGTGCGTGCGCCAGATGTGGGCGAAGGCGCTCAAAGCGGCGAGCCGTTTGCGGACGACGAGGGTCATGAACAGCTCGTACGCGACCCAGGAAAAATAGATGATCGTGACCTCGGTGTGCAGGTGCGGGCGGACGAACTGCAGGCCCCACAGAACGAAGATTCCGCCCGCTTCGAAGACGTGGAACGACATGTTGGCCAGGAGGAGCATGCCCAGCATCGACTGCGCCACCGTGAGCAGGATCTCCCGTCTCTGCATCTCGTCGAAAGGGATGGAGCTCGGCGCCCCCACGCTGAAACTGTACACGATCGGAATCATCGCGGCGAGCATCGTCCACTGGTTGATGTTCGCCGACACCATGTTCATCAGGGCCAGTGACGCCTTCCCGCTCTGGCGCGCCCAGTACATGGCGCTGAGCTTCTCGGGGAATTCCGACAGGAACGGCGCGACCCATTGGATGAACAGGAACTGCGGCACCCCGAAGTAGACGGCGAGACTCAGCATGCTGTGCAGAAACGGCGCGGCCGCGACGTACAGCAGCAGCCCGCCGCCGGTGAACAGCAGCGCGATCGCCAGGACCTGGCCGGGCCGCGGCAGGCGCATGATCCGGCGCGGGATCGCCTCGAGATCCTCGATCTCCTCCATCTCCCGGGGCGGCACCTTCTTCAGCACCCAGAGGTACAGAAAGTAGATCGCCATCAGAAAGGCCGCGTCGAACAGGGTCAGTGTTCCCTTGAAGTAGACGATCAGGAAATAGACGATCGGCAGCCCGAGGGCCACGACCTCGACGCTGTGCTCCTCGTCGAGATGGATGCGCGTCATCAGCCGGCGCTCGCGCCTCCAGTGGCCGAAGGCCGCCACGCCGAAGATCAGCGGCCACCCGAGGCCCACCAGCAGTCGCAGGGAGCCGGTGAAGTTGGCGGTCATGTAGTGGATCTGCTGCGACCAGGCGATGACCGCCTCGACCGCGAACTCCGGCAGCGCCTGCAGCCAGGCGAGGATGGCCAGGGCCATCCCCTGCGACACCAGGAACTGGGCGCACTCGGCGCCCCAGGAGATCAGGAAGGCGGAAACCACCACGGTGGGGAACGGCCAGGCGTTCGCCCAGAGACCGCCGGCCCCCTGCGCGGCCGCGACCGGCACGACGCCCGCGACCATCGCCCGCGCCCGATCCCGGACGCGTCGCGCTGTCTCAACGCGGGAGCTCCGGGGCGCGGCGGAACGCGGCGTCGGCTCGGTCATCGGCGGCGTATTTTAGCACGCGGCCCACCGCGCTCAGGGGACCTGGGCGCCCGATGTCGGCCGCAGGCCGCGGCCCTGCAGCGGCCGGCCGTCCGGCCCGAGCATCTCGCTCGTCGAAACCAGGACAGTCGTCCCGCCGGGCAGGACGCGCGACACCTGCGCCAACCCCTTCCCGAACGTCGGATCCCCCTTGAGCGTCGCCCGTCCCGTGCCCTGCAGCGCGCGCGCCAGACGCTCGGCGGCGCTGCCGGTCTGTCCGTCCACCATGACGACGAGCGGGCTGTCGGTCAGGGCGCCGTCTCCCCCGCTGACCTGCGGCAGGTCTCCGTTGGCCCCCGCGTCCACGCCGGTCTCTTTCCCCGGACCCAGCAGCAGGTCGCCGATGGCGTCGGCGGAGCGCGCCAGGCCGCCACCGTTGCCGCGCAGGTCCAGGACGATTCCTTCCTTCGAGCGCATCGCCCGCAGCGCCGCGCGCACCTCGGCGACCACGTTCGGATCGGTGAAGTTACTCAGCCTGATGTAGCCCAGGCCGCCCGGCAGATCGCCCGACACGACCGTCTTGCTCTGCGCGGTCGCGCGCCCGAGCGGGTCGGTTCCCACCGACTCCCCGTGCCGGGCCAGGAAAAGGGCGGCGCTCTCCTCCGGATCGCGCAGGCGCGTGTAAGGA
Source organism: Acidobacteriota bacterium (assembly GCA_036826235.1). GTDB lineage: Bacteria > Acidobacteriota > Polarisedimenticolia > Gp22-AA2 > Gp22-AA2 > Gp22-AA3. The sequence goes on from DAISWT010000160.1 coordinate 5,642, forward strand.
TCACCGAGAGACGCCAGCATCGTCGCGATGGCGCGGTACGCCTCCTGCTCGGTCTTCAGAGCGCCGCGATACTTCGCGCGCCACGCCATCCAGTCCTGCCCGTTGTGAGCGCGATCGCGGTAGGAGTCGCCGGCGAAGGCCCACGCCTCGCGGTAGACCAGGTCGGGGATCGGCGGGATCATCCCTTTGAGCGCGTGCCGGGCCTCCACGTTGCGACCCAGCGCCGCCAGCGCCCTCGGCAGCTGACCGCGGGCCAGGCCGAAGTTGTCGGCGGGGTCGGAGGCGAGCGCCGCCGCGTAGGCGGCGGCCGCCGCCTCGAAGTCCCCCTGGTCCGCCAGCGCCGCGCCCAGCACCGACTGCGCCGGCGCCGCTTCGGGCGCGCCCTCCAGACCGCGCCGCGCCGCGGCCTCGGCCTGCTTAGGCCGCCCGGCGCGCAGCTGCGCCAGCGCCAGGTCCACGTGGGCCGCCAGCCTCGACGGATCCAGCTCGACGGCCCGTCTCAGCTCCGCGAGCGCCAGGCCCTGATCCTGCGCGATCGTCTGGTACGCCTCGCCGAGCGCCGAACGCGCCACCGCCGAGCCCGGCTCGGCGGCGACCGCCTGCCGGAGGACGATCAGCGCCTCCTGGTCGCGCCCCGACCACCAGATGAGCCTGGCCAGCAG
>DAISWT010000161.1:0-6279 GCA_036826235.1 Acidobacteriota bacterium
GGACGAACCAGGAGATGTTGTCGTGGATGTAGTACAGGCCGTGGGTCAGGCAGTATTGGTTGACCCGGGCGGCGGCCTCGAAGTTCTTGTCGCGGGTCTTGCCGTCCTTGATGAACTCGGCGGTCAGCCATAGACCCTTGCCGCGGACCTCGCCGATGACCGGGTACTTCTCCTTCATCGCCTGCAGGCGCTTCAGCCCGTAATCGCCCAGGGTGGTGGCGTGCTCGAGCAGGCGGTCGCGCTGGATGATCTCGATCGTCTTCAACCCGGCGGCGCAGCCGGCCGGGTGCCCGGCGTAGGTCCCGGCGACAAAGGCCTCGGCCTTGTCGAAGATATCGTGCCGGCCGGCGACGGCGGCGATCGGCATCGACCCGCCCGACAGTCCCTTGCCGATCACGATCAAGTCGGGCTCGATGTTCCAGTGCTCGAAGGCCCACATCTTCCCGCAGCGCCCGAAACCGCTCTGCACCTCGTCGATGCACAGGTACCAGTCGTGCTTATCGCACAGGTCGCGCAGGCCGGGGAGAAAATCGTCCGGCGGCACCCAGATCCCTGCCTCGCCCACCACCGGCTCGACCAGGATGCCGGCGATCTTGGACGGTGGCACCTCGTACGTCAGAATGATGTCCTCGATGTACTCCAGGGTCGCCTTGCCGGCCCCGCCGCCCGTGCGCGAGCGCAGCGGGGTGCGGTAGCTGTACGGGTAGGGGGCGTAGACGAATCCGTTGACCAGGGGCGCGACGTCCTCCCGCACGCTCGCCTCGAGCGGCCCGGCCGCCATGCAGCCGTACGACAGACCGTGATATTGCCCGTAGAACGAGATGACGAACGGCCGGTTCGAGGCGCGCCGCATCACCCGCAGGGCCGCCTCGACCGCCTCCGTGCCGGTGGTCAGGAACAGCACGCGGTCGGTGCGCTCCGGGCAGACCGCCAGGAGCTTCTCGGCCAGGTCGAGCCGCTGCGCCGTGTTGCCGGCGCTGGTCCAGCAGGTCACTCCGAGCTGGCGGAGCATGGCGGACACCGCCTCCACGACCTCGGGGTGGCAGTTGCCGACGTTGTTCGTGCCCCAGCCCGACCCGAAATCGATGAAACGGTTGCCGTCCACGTCCTCGACGATCGACCCGGAGGCCTTCACGGCCATGAACATGCGGTCCTCCGGGGACCCGTAGGCCCCCCGGGCCATCAGCTGGGACTCCTTCTGGATCAGTCGCTTAGATTGGGGTCCGGGGAGCGGCGTCTTGACGAGTGAAACACGGTCCTTGGTCGGCATCGGCCGACTATAAGCCAGCCACGGGACGGGGTGTCAAGGGGCGGGCTGCGGCTGAGGCGTGCCCGTTCTTGGAGGGTGGGCGGCGTGGCGGGCGGGGCGGCGCAGCCAGTCCTGCACCCGCCGCGTCATCTCCTTCAGCCGCTCCGGCTCGCTCGCGGCGAGGTCGATCGTCTCGCCGGGATCCTCGGCGACGTGATAGAGGGTGTGGCGGCCGTCGGACCCCCACTGGATCTTCCAGCCGTCCTGGCGCAGCGCGATCAGGGTGCGGTCGTAGCGCGACAGGTCGCGCTGGGGAAACAGGTCCTGCATGATCTTGATGAAGTCGATCGGCGGACCTACGAACTCCCCGATGATCGGGGCGTCGTCAGGACGCCCGGCACCGGGGAGGCCTGTCCCCGGCAGCGGCACCGCCTCGACCGCGACGCCTGAGGGCGGCGCCACGCCCGCCAGACCGAGGATGGTCGGGTAGAGGTCGTGCAGCTGGACCAGGGATGCAATCGTCTGGCCGGCGGCGACGCGCGGCGGGTAGCGCAGCAGGAGCGGCACGTGCAGGAGGGTGTCGTGGACGCTCAGCTTGTGATCCATCATGTGATGGTCGCCGATGTTCTCGCCGTGGTCGCCGGCGATGGCGACGATCGTCCGGTCGAGCAGCCCCTGCCGGCGCAGGAGATCCAGCACCTCGCCGGCGCGCCGGTCGGCGTAGGCGATCTCGCCGTCGTACAGATCGTTCAGGATCGCCATGTCGTCGGCGGTGAGGTCGGAGAGGCCGACGATGTAGCGCATCTCGTCCGGGTGTCCGAGGCGGCTGAGCCGCTGGATTCTCCCGGGGGCGACGCCCGGTCGGAGGAAGCGCGAGCGCTCCGGCTCCGGCGGGTGGTACGGCAGGTGCGGCTCGAAGTAGTTGATGAACAGGAAGAACGGCTGGCGCAGGGCGTCGGCGTTGCCGGCGCGCCACTCCAGGAAGCGCACCACCTTCTGGTTGGTCAGGCGGGCGCCGGTGTCCTCACTGTCGTTCGCCACCTCGCGCCAGGTCTCGCCGTAGGTCTCGAACCCCTGCTGGAAGTTGTACTCCCGGCCGAGCCACGGATTGGCCGTGTAGCCGACGGTCCGGTAACCGGCGTCCCGCAGTGTCTCGGCCAGGGTGATCGCCTGGTCGGGCAGACGCAGGGATCCGCAGTCGGTGCGATGCAGAGACGGGTACTGTCCGGTGAACAGGCTGGCGTGCGCCGGCACCGTCCAGGGCGCGGGGGAGAACGCCTGGGTGTAGACCGCCCCTTCGCGAGCGATGACCTCGAGATTCGGCGCCGTCGGGCGCGCGTAACCGCCGAACGGGAAGCGATCGCCCCTGGCCGTGTCGATGATGATCAGAAGGACGTTGGGGCGCCGGCTTTCGCCGCAACCGGCGAGCGCGAGCCCGGCCAGCACGAGCAGGAGTGAACGCCTGAGCAAGATGCCGGGCATCGTAGCATCCCCCCCGGGAGCGGTCAACGCAGCCTGACCGGCCGCTCCTTGACGCCTCGGGGACGGGCGTCCAGAATGCCCCGGAGCCTCCGGGAGACGACCGCATGGACGATGGCGCGTCATCGCGGCCGCGGGCGCTGGAACGGTTGGGCGTGCCGCTGCTGCTGCTCGTCGTGGCGGCGCTCGTGGTCTACGGGAGGAGTCTGGCGTACCCGTTCGTCCTCGACGACCGCATGGCAATCGTCGACAACGGCTTCCTGAAATCGGCGCGCCAGCCTTTCGTATTCCTGATCAGCGACTACTCGCGCGGCACCAGCTTCGGGCCCGGCTACTTCCGACCCCTGATGATGGCTTCGTTCTGGCTGCAAGGGTGCCTGCTCGGATGGAGCCCCGGCCCGTTCCACGCGGTCAATCTCCTGCTGCACGGGCTGGCGGGCTGGGCGCTGTTCCTTGCGGCGCGGACGCTCGGGGCGAGCGCGGCGGGCTCGTTCTTCGGCGGCCTGCTGTTCGTCGTCTTCCCGCCGGCCCAGGAATCGGTCGGCTCGGTGGTCGGGCGGTGCGACGTGCTGGCGGCACTGTTTCTCCTTCTGGGTTGGCGCGCCCAGATCGCCTGGGAACGAGGATCGAGCGGCAGCGGTCCTGCGCGGCGGGCTGCGCGAGCGGTGGTCACGGTCCTTCTGCTGGGGTTCGCCGCCATGCTCGGGAAGGAAAGCGGCGCCGTCTTCCCGGCTCTGGTGGCGCTGACTCCGCTCGCCCTGCCTGGGTTTCGACGGCGCGACCGTCTGCCGGGACGAATCGCCATCGGCGCCGCCGCGGCCGTGGCGCTGGTGGCGTATCTGGCGCTCCGCTTCGGGGCGGTCGGCGGCCTGAGTCTGGCTCCCGAAACCCTGGCGCACTCGCAGAATCCCGTGACTCGCCTGCCGCAGCCGCAGCGGACCTATGCCGCCCTGTACGGGACGGGCCGGCTCCTGCTCGCCCTGCTGACGCCGGCGCGGCTGCGCGCGACGCTCGACCTCGCTGGCCCCGGCCCGTTCCCGCTCGGGGGCCCGCTCGACCCGAACGTCGCCCTGCCCGCCGCGGCCCTGGCGCTGCTGGCTGTCGCGCCGCTCGTGCTGACAAGACGTCGCAGCCGTCTGGCTCTTCCGGCGGCGTTGCTGTTCCTCGGTCTGCTTCCGGGAACGAACCTGGTCGTCACCGCCTCGGTGTTCGTGGGGGAGCGCTTCCTCTATCTGCCGTTCGCCGGCGTCGCGCTGGCGGCGGCGATCGGATGGGACGCCGCCTCGGCGCGCTGGCGCGGCTCGGCGCCCGCCCTGGCGACCGTCAGGCTGTGCGCCGCGGGGCTGGCGGCGCTGTGCGCTGTGCTGGGGGCGACGCGGGTGCAGGAGTGGAAGAGCGAGGAGGCGATCGCCCGCCGCTGGGTCGACGCCTTCCCCGCCTCGACCATTGGCTGGAACCACCTGGGCACCGCGGCGCTCGAGCGCGGCGACCTGGCCGAGGCCCGCCGCAGCTTCGAGGCCTCGCTGGCGATCGATCCGGACAACGCGGTGGTCCTGTCGCACCTCGGCGACGTGCTCGTCCGGCTGCGCCAGTGGAGCGAGGCGGAGCGGCGCCTGGAGCGGGCCGTCGCGCTCGACCCGGGCGACCAGGCGGGCCGCGTCAACCTCGGGCGCGCCTGTCTGCAGACCGGGGAGAAGGAAAGGGCCCTGAACGAGGCGCGCTCGGCGTACGCCCTCGGCCCCGGAAATCTCGCGGCCCGCCACCTCCTCGGCCTGGCGTTGTTCGAGAACCGGCTGTTCGGCGACGCCGCGCGCGAGTTCCGGTCGCTGGTGCAGGAGGAGCCGGCGAGCCCGCAGCTGCGGCACTCGCTGGTCCTGTCCCTGTACAAGGACGACCGCCTGGACGAGGCGGCGCGGGCCGCCGACGAGGCGGCCCTCCGCCTGCCGGGCAAGCCGCTGTTCGCCCTGTGGCGCGTCCGGCTCGCCGCCCGGCGCGGCCGGACGGCGGAGGCGATCGATCGGCTCGCAGAGGCCCAGCGCATCCATGCCCCCGTCGCCGACTGGCTGCGCGATGTCGACGATCTGAAGCCGCTGCGCTACGACCCGCGAGTCCGCGCCCTCCTCGGCTCTCCTTGACACCCACCCGGGGCTCCGCCAGAATGACGGTTCCGCGCGCCGTCGCCGGATTTCCACGAGGAGAAACACTGTGGCCCGCTCTCCGTTTCCAACCGACTACCCGGGTGAGTATCCCCGCATCACCACCCCCTTGCCCGGGCCGAAGGCCAGGGAGTTCATGGCGCGGGACTCCCGCACGGTGTCCCAGAACCTGACGAAGGACGTACCGCTCGTGGTGTCGCGCGGGCAGGGCATGGTCGTCGAGGACGTGGACGGGAACCGCTTTCTCGATTTCGCGGCCGGCATCTCGACCGTGTCGACCGGCCACTGCCATCCGGAGGTGGTCAAGGCGGTGCAGGAGCAAGCCGGCAGGCTGATGCACATCTGTTACACCGACTTCTTCTATCCCGTCTATATCGAGCTGTGCGAGGAGCTGGCGGCGATCGCGCCGATGAGGGGCAACAAGCGCGTCTTTTTGACCAATTCGGGCGCCGAGGCGGTCGAGACCGCCATGAAGCTGGCGCGCCTGCGCACCGGGCGGCAGAAGATCGTCGGGTTCTTCGGCGCCTTCCACGGCCGGACCTACGGCGCCATGACGCTCACGGCGAGCAAGCCGGTGCAGAGAAAGGGCTACGGCCCGTTCCTTCCCGAGGTCCTGCACACGCACTACGCCTACTGTTACCGCTGCCCGGTCAACCGGATCCCGGAGACCTGCGGCGTCGAGTGCCTTGACCTGCTCACCGAGTCGTACCTGCACCACTCGGTCGATCCGTCGGAGGTGGCCGCGGTCATCGTCGAGCCGGTGCAGGGGGAGGGAGGGTTCATCCCTCCGCACAAGGACTTCCTGCCCAGGCTCCAGGAGCTCTGCCGGAAGAACGGCATCCTGCTGATCGCCGACGAGGTGCAGTGCGGCATGGGGCGGACCGGGAAGATGTTCGCCCTCGAGCATTACGGCATCGAGCCCGATATGATCATCCTCGCCAAGGGCATCGCCTCGGGGATGCCGCTCTCCGCCGTCATCGCGAAAGAGGATGTCATGCAATGGAACGACGGTGGTCATGGATCGACCTTCGGCGGCAACCCGGTGTCCTGCGCCTCCGCTCTGGCGACCCTGCGCCTCTTGAAAGGCGGTCTGGTCGAGAACGCGGGGGTGGTCGGGTCGTACTTGATCGGCAAGCTGAGGACGCTGCAGGGCCGGCACGCCGCGATCGGCGACGTCCGCGGTCTCGGATTGATGGTCGGCATCGAGGTAGTGGCCGACCGGGCGACTCGCAAGCCGGCGCCGCAGAAGCGTCACAAGGTGATCGAGAAGGCCTTCGAGCTCGGTCTTCTGACCCTCCCTTGCGGCGAGTCGACGATCCGCTTGTCGCCTCCCCTGATCGCCCGCGAGGCGGACGCCGACAAGGCGGTCGCCATCCTGGACGCCGCGTTCGCGGC
>DAISWT010000162.1:0-5106 GCA_036826235.1 Acidobacteriota bacterium
GTCTCGAAAAGGTCGTGCACGCAGCGATCGAGCGGGTAGTCCCGGCGCGAATCGTTCCACTCGAAAACGACCCGCCGGCGCTCGGGCCCGGTCAGCGCTTCGAACCGGTCGTGCCGGCCTTCGGGGTCGCCCCCCATCGCCGCGAGCACACGGGCGTAGTGCGCCGCGATCTCCTCCACCTCCCGGCGCGCGAGCTCCGCGGAGCGGTAGTCGAGGGCGAGGTAGACCTGGGAAGTGAACTCGTCCAGGTTGAACTGGGCCGTCAAGGCGAAGTAGGTCTGCTCGAAGCCGTACCCGCCCCACAGATCGAGCCCTCCTCTGCGATCGAGCCTCCGGTAGACGTGGAAGTTCGTGTAATTGAACGCCGTGTCGGATAGAAATTGACCCCCGGTCATGCGCTGCAGCTCGGACATCGGGAAGCGCCTGTACGGCAGCATTTCGCGCTCGTTCTCGAAGGCGCGCCGCGCCAGGTCGATCCAGCTCCCGCCCGGAAGGCGCATGCGGAAAGGCAGGGTGTTGAGGAAGATCCCGAGGATCTTGTCGCCGTCCTGCTCCTCCGGCCGGCCGTTGGCGATGAGGCCGGTCACCACGTCTCTGCGGCCGGTGCGCAGGCCCACGACCTTCAGGTGCGCCGCCAGGAGGACACTCTTCAGAGGCACGCCGGCCGACCACGCCAGGCGCTGCAAGGCCCCCGACGTCTCGGGGGAGATCGGGGCTTCCACGCGGCAGACCGGGAGGGCCTCCTTGTCCCGAGGCGCCGTGTCGAGGCGCGGGATCCGGGTGGCGGTGGCGTCCGCCACCTTTCCCGCCCAGAAATCCCGGCACGCCTCCGAAAGCAGAGCCTCGCGCTCCAGCGCCACGAAGTCGCGGTAGGTCGAGCGGAGCGGCGACTCGGGCGGCGGGTCCTCTCCGCGGAGGAGGGCGGCGTAGGTGTCGAGCAGGTCCGTCATGAACGTTGCCACGCTCCACCCGTCGAAGAACGGTTCGCTCAGCGTGAGCTGGAATCTCGCCTCCCCCAGGAGGTGCACGTGCAGGCGCATGAGGGGATGGCGGGTCCAGTCAAACCGGTTGCGCATCTCCTCTTCGACCGACGAGGCGAGCGCCGCGTCCTGCTCGGGCGGCGACAGGCGGGTCAGGTCGAAGACCTCGATCGGGAGGTCGGCCTCCCGGTGCACCAGCTGAAGCGACTCGCTGAAGCCGGTCAGGTCGAACGATGTCCTCAGGATCGGCTGGCGCTCGACCAGACGCCGCACCGCCGCCTGCAGCCGGTCGCGCAGGAAGGGGGCGCCGATCTCGATGCTGCTCACATAAATGATGTAGTCGTGGCTGAACTCACTGTGGAAGACGAATCCCTGCTGCAGCCGCGACAGAGGGTAGGCATCCTCCACGTCAGCGGGAAGCCGGGCGCGATCGTCGGGCGTGACCAGGTCGAACGCCCCCGGGCGGCCGCGCGCGTCGCCCGCCGGGAGAGCGCGCGCCAGTTCGGCGGCCAGGCCGCGGATCGTCTGGTGGGCGAACATCTCCTGCAGGGTGATGTCGATCCCGACCTCCCCGGCCTTCGCACGCACCTGGATGCAGCGGATCGAATCGCCCCCCAGGGCGAAAAAATTGTCGTCGATGCCGATCTTCTCCAGCCCGAGCACCTCGCCCCAGATCTCCGCGATCGCCTTCTCGACCGAGGTCCTGGGGGCGACGTACCCTTCCTCGAGGTCCGGCCGGGCGCGCTCGGGCGCGGGCAGGGCCCGCCGGTCAACCTTGCCGCCCGGCGTCAGAGGGAGCGTCTCCAGGAACATGAACGTCGACGGGACCATGTAGTCGGGCAGCCGCTCCATCAGGAAGCCGCGCACGACATCCAGAGTGCGCAGGGCGCCGGTCTCCGGCACCACGTAGGCCACGAGCCGCTTCTCCTCCGACGCCTCCGTGCGGGCGACGACGACCGCCTGACGCACGGCGGGGCAGCGGGCGAGCGTCGCCTCGATCTCCCCCGGCTCGATCCGGAAGCCGCGGATCTTCACCTGGTCGTCGGCGCGCCCCAGGTACTCCAACTCGCCGCCGACGCGCCGGCGGGCGAGGTCGCCGGTCCTGTAGAGGCGAGCCACCGGACACTTACCGGCCGCGAATGGATCGGCGATGAATCGCTCCGCGGTGAGGTCCGGGCGGTTCAAGTAGCCGCGCGCCAGGCCGGCCCCCCCGACGTAGATCTCCCCGACGACACCGTACGGCGCGGGCTCCATGTTCCGATCGAGGACGTACAGGCGCAGATCGGGGATCGGGCGACCGATCGGGCTCGTCGCCGCGTCCGCGTCGCCGGCGCGCAGCCGCCGGCAGGTCACGTGCACGGTCGTCTCGGTGATTCCGTACATGTTGAAGAGCGCGGGCCTTTCATCGCCGTGCCGCTCGAACCAGGGGCGCAGCAACGCCGGCTCCAGCGCCTCGCCGCCGAAGATGACCAGGCGCAGGGCCGGATCCCTCTCGGGACCCGCGAGCCGCTTGGCCCGCATCAACGGGAGAAAGGCGGACGGGGTCTGGTTGAGAACCGTGACCCGCTCCCGGCGCAGGAGATCGAGGAACAGCTCCGGCGATCGGCTGACCAGGTACGGGACGATGACCAGCCTGCCGCCGTGCAGCAAGGCCCCCCACATTTCCCAGACCGAGAAGTCGAAGGCACTGGAGTGGAACAGCGTCCAGACATCGGCCGGCCCGAAGTGGAACCACTGGCGCGTCGCCTCGAACAGCCGGGCGACGTTTTGGTGCGTGACCACGACACCCTTGGGCCGACCGGTCGAGCCGGAGGTGTAGATGACGTAAGCGGCGTCATCCGGGCACGCGCCGGACTCGATCGCCGGGGTGGCATCTCGATCGGGCTCTCCCACGTCCGCGTCGAGACAGATCGCCTCGGCTCCAGGCCCCGCCGCCGGTTGGGGCAGCGCGCCCCGCAGGCGCGCGCGTGTCAGAACCACGCGCGCTTTCGTGTCCTCCAGGATGAACCCCAGCCGATCCCGCGGGTAGGCCGGATCGAGAGGCACGTAGGCCCCGCCCGCCTTGAGGATCCCGAGGATCGCCACGATCATCTCCGGTGATCGGTCCAGGCAGACACCGACCATCGATTCCGGACCGACTCCGCGGCGGCGCAGGATCCGCGCGACACGCTCGGCCCGCGCGTTCAGCTCTCCGTAGGTCAGGGCCTGATCCTCGAAGGTGAGTGCTGTGGCAGCCGGCGCGAGCAGGGCCCGACGCTCGAACATCTCGTGCAGGCAGAGCGCGCCCGCCGGCTCCTTTGACACGCCGCCCGAGACGGCCAGGAGCTCCCGTCTCTCCTTGGGTTGGAGGAGGGGCAGCGCCGCGATGCGCCGGTCGGGATCGGCGGCGGCACCCTCGATCAGCGTCCGGAAGTGGCCGAGGAGCCGGTCGATCGTCGCGGCGTCGAACAGGTCGGTGCTGTACTCGAGCGATCCGGCGAGTTCTCCGCCGGTGTCCTCGACCTGCATCGTGAGATCGAACTTGGCCGTCCCGGTGTCGATCTCAATGGCCTCGACCGAGACACCCCGAAGACGCGGCTCCGGAATCGGCAGATTCTGCATGACCAGGGCGACCTGGAACAGCGGCTGGCGCGCCGGGTCCCGGGGCAGCGACAGGAGCTCGACGAGCCTCTCGAAGGGAAGGTCCTGGTGCGTCTGCGCCTCCAGGACTACTTCGCGCGCGCGGCGCACCAGATCCCGGAACGTGGGATCGCCCGACAGATCGCCGCGCAGCACCAGAGTGTTGACGAAGCACCCGATCAGCTCCTCCGTCTCGAGGCGCTTTCGCCCCGCCACCGGGGTGCCGACGCACAGGTCGTCCTGGCCGCTGTAGCGGAAGAGCAGCGTCTGGAATGCTGCCAGGAGCACGGTGAACAACGTCGTGCCCTCGCGCAGCGCGAGCCCCCGGATCGCCGCGCTCAAGTCCCTCGGCAGCCGGAAGGGACGGAAGGCGCCGCGGAACGTCGCGCTCCCGGGGCGCCGCCGGTCGAACGGCAGGTCGAGCCGCCCGGGCGCGCCGCCGAGCTGCCGCCTCCAGTAGGCGATCTCCCCCTGCATCGGCTCCCCTTGCAGGCGGCCCAGCTCCCACGCGGCGTAGTCGGCGTACTGGATCGGCAGATCCGGGAGCTCGGGCGCCTGTCCCGCGACGAATCCTTCGTAGAGAGCCTGCAGCTCGCGCAGCAGGACGCCGAGCGACCATCCGTCGCCGACGATGTGATGCAGGGTCAGGATCAGGACGTGATCCATTCGGTCGAGGCGCAGGAGCCGCGCCCGGAAGAGCGGTCCGCGCGCCAGGTCGAACGGCGCGCCCGCCTCCTCCGCCGTCAGGCGGAGCGTTTCGGCCTCCTGCGCACCAGGCGGCAGCCCGGCCAGATCGACGCGCGGTATTCTGGGCGGCTCCGCCGGCAGGACGCTTTGCGCCGGCTCCCCGTCCACCACGGGGAAGACGGTCCGCAGGGCCTCGTGGCGGTCGACGATCGTCGCGAGGCTGCGCTCGAGCGCGACTTCGTCCAGACGGCCGCGCAGGCGGAGAGCCAGCGGGATGTTGTAGGCCGGGCTTCCGGGCCGCATCTGATCGATGAACCACAGACGCCTCTGGGCGGACGACAGCGGGGCCGGCGCGCGGCGGAGCGCTCGCTCGATGCGGTCCTCCTGGAAGCGCTCCGCGACGGACGCATCGCCGTCGATGCCGTCCGCCAGCCCGGCGATCGTGGGCCGCTCGAACACCCGGCGCACCGGGAGCTCGACGTGAAGCGCCTCGCGGACGCGGGAGACGAGTTGCAGGGCGAGGAGGGAGTGCCCGCCCGCCTCGAAGAAGTTGTCATGAACCCCCACCCGCTCGCCGCCGACCAGATCGACCCAGATGCGCGCCAGCGCCTGCTCCGTGGCGCTGCGCGGAGGCACGTACCGTGCGGGTCGGGCGGCCGCGGTCAGTTCCCGGCCCGGGCCGCGCGCCTCCCGGGGTGTCTTCACCATCCCCAACAGCGGGATCGCGGACGGACGCCGCGACGGGTCGGCCAGGAACGCCTCGAGCAGGACCTCGAAGTGGCGGGCCATCCGCTCGATCGACGGGCGATCGAACAGGTCG